>JBEVJQ010000469.1:0-8791 GCA_040510055.1 Burkholderiaceae bacterium
CGCGGCCATCGCGCTCATGCCGCCAGCCCCGGGTCGGTTCCAGAACGCATCCCAGCCGCTGGTCATCGCCCGGCTGGCGAACTGCCAGCTCAGCCAGACCAGCGAGATCAACACGAGCGGCAGGCCGAAGCGCGCGACGAAGCGCCGCACCAGCGTGACCATCGAGCCGGAGATCAGCGCCAGCAGTACCGCCCCCCAGACCAGGGTGGCGACGATCACCGTCGTCGTCGTCACATCGATGCCGAACGCCTGGCGCGCGATGGCGGCGGTGCCATCGCGCATCACGACCAGTTCGAACGTGGTCCAGCCGATCAGCTGGACGATGTTCAGCACGATCGGCAACCGGGCGAATGCGCTGCCGTAGGTCGCATGCATCAGACCAGCGCTGGCCAGGCCGGTGTCGCAGCCGATCCGCGCGGTCCAGCCGAGGACGCCGGCACCGACGATCGATCCGACGACGATCATCAGCATCGCGTCGCGCGTCCCCAGCGCCGGGACCAGATAGGCGCCGACCTGCATCACCAGCAATCCCACACCCAGGCTCAGCCAGAGCGCGGCGTGGTCGAACCAGCCGAAGCGTCGGTGATCGGCGCCGAGCGGGGTCAGGGCCTCGTTACCGGTCGTCGCCGTCGGGGGGCGCGATGGGGGAATGGTGGTCGTGCTCGTCGTCATGGTCGGTCCTGCCAGCTCGAAACAGGACGGCCAGGCCGGAACGGATCCGACTCGTGCTTCCCTGCGCGAGGATGACCTCAGTCAGGTTCAAAGGGACTCTCTCAGCCAGCCGGCGCGGACGAGCGATCGAGCGATCGCAGCGGCCGTCAGGTGGCACCCCCAGCGAAGCGCGGCGCTTGCCCGTCGCGCGAAGGGCGATTGTACGCGGGCCCCGGGCGGCGTCCGGCCCGGGGAATCGGGCATCCGGCCCGTTTGCGCCCGGCGCATCGACTGCGACAGAATCGATGCTCGCTATCGAATCGACCGATGCACTGCCGACTGGAATCCTCGCCACCGCCACCGCCTCCTGCCGGTCTCGGGCCAGCGGCGGGGGTCGGGCCAGCGGTGCCAGCGGTGGCTGTCGGGCCAGCGGAGGCTGTCGGGCCTCCGGCGGCTTCCGGGTCGCCGCGGGATTCCGCGTCTTCCTCGACGCGCCGACAGTGGCTCCGCCGGTCCTCGGCCGTGCTCGGCTCGTCGTGGCTCGGTTCGCCGCTGGTTGCAAGCGCGACCCGGTTCGCGAGCGCGGCGCTGGCGGACGAGGCCGATCTGTTCGGCTTGGGGGTCGCCTCCGGTTGCCTCGGTGCCGACGGCGTCGTGCTCTGGACCCGGCTCGACCCCGCGCCGCAGCACCGGCAGGGCGGTTTCGGCGATCTCTCGGCGGCCGGTCTCGGCGAGCACCGGCCGGATAATTCGCGCGAGTCGCTGACCATCTCGGACCCGGTCGTGGTCCGCTGGGCAATCGCATCGGACGAAGCGATGCTCCATCCGGTCGCCAGCGGCGCGGTGACGGCGGCGGCGGACGACGGCCACGCGGTGCGCGTCGAGGTCGGCCACCTCGCTCCCGACCGCTGGTACTGGTATCGGTTCGCGGCGGCAGGCAGTCGTAGCCGGATTGGCCGGACCCGGACCCTTCCTGCTCGCGACGCGCGGCATCGCCGGCTGCGGATCGCGATCGCTTCCTGCCAGAACTACGAGCATGGCTACTACGCGGCCTATCGCCATCTGCTTGCCGACGAGCCCGACCTGATCGTCCATCTCGGCGACTACGTCTACGAGGGGACGTGGGGCAAGGACCTGGTCCGCCCTCTCGGCCTGCCCGAGGCGCGAACCCTGGCCGACTACCGCGAACGCTATGCGATCTACCGCCGCGACCCGGATCTGCAGGCGGCACACGCTGCCGTGCCGTGGATCATGGTCTGGGACGACCATGAGGTCGCGAACGACTATGCCCGCCTCACGCCCGAGTGGCTCCACGATGCCGACACCTTTGCCCGCCGGCGCACCGACGCCTATCGAGCCTGGTTCGAGCACATGCCGGTGCCACAGGCGATGGCGCCGCGCGACGGGACCACGCGGATTCATCGCGCACTGACCGTCGGCGACCTGGCCACGATCTATCTGCTGGACAGCCGCCAGTACCGGTCCGTCCAGGCCTGTCCGCGCCCCTCCCGCGGTGGCGGCAATGCCGTCGAGCCGGCGAGTTGCAACGCGCTCGCCGATCCGAGCCGGACGATGCTCGGCGTCGACCAGGAGAACTGGCTCGCCAGTTCATTCGGTCGATCGCGGACGCGCTGGAACCTGATCGGCCAGCAGACGCTGATGGCGCCGCTCGCGCTGCCGGGCCCGGCAGCGACCCCGTCGCGGGTACGTACCGATGGTTGGGATGGGTACCCGGTGGCCCGCCAGCGCCTGGTCGATTCAATGACCCGGCAACGGCTGTCGAACCCGGTGGTGATAGGCGGCGACCTTCATGCGTTCTACGTGGCGGACCTGGCGGCCGGACCGCATCCCGACTCGGCGATCGCAGCCGCCGAGTTCGTCGGCACCTCGATCACGTCGCAGGCTCCGGGTCAGGGATACTACGATCGTGTCCGCGCGGCCAATGCACACCTGCGGTATGCCAATGGCACGCAACGCGGATACCTACGAATGACGGTCACCCGCGACCGGATCGAGGTCGATCTCGTGGGCCTGGACGACAGCCGCCGGGCCGACTCCGCAGCGCGGATCCAGTCGGCCTGGGTCGTCGAGGACGGGCGGCCCGGAGCCTGGCCGGCATGACGTCCCGGGCGCCGGCCCTGGGACTTGCGACGTGTACGGCGGCCGCTCTCGGCGGCCAGGAGGCTCAGCCCGCCAGCAGCGTCCCGGCGTCGCCGCTCGCCTGGTACCAGCCGACACCGTGGTCGTCGACGCGGTACGTCGCCAGCCGGCGGTAACGGAGGAAGTTGAGACAGGCGGCGCTTTCGCCGGTGGCCAGCCCCAGCAGGCTCGGGTTGTCCTCCGATACCGGCCGCCCGAACAGCGAGCCGAACACGTCGATCACGCGCTGCGGCTCTTTCAAGCGCCGATGGAGCCGTACCAGCGCCCGCCGCTGCGATGCCGCGAGGTAATCGAGCCGGGCATGCAGGCCGCGAAAGCACTCGTTGTGCGCCGGCATCACGAGGACGTCATCCGGGACCAGGCGCTTGAGCTTTGCCAGCGACTCGAGCCAGTCCTTCATCGGGTCCGCTTCCGGTTCGGTCGGGTGGACCGAGACGTTCGACGAGATCTTCGGCAGCACCTGGTCGCCGGAAATCAGCAGTTTCAGTTCGGGGCAGTAGAGGCAGGCATGCTCGGGCGAGTGCCCGGTACCGACGATGACCTGCCACTGGTGCGCACCGATGGCGATCTGCTCGCCATCGACCAGCCGGCGGTAGCTGTCGGGCATCGGATGGATGAACTTGCCGAAGTTGCCGAAGCGGCCACGGTAGCTCTCGAGGGCGGGCTCGCTCCAACCGGCGCGGCGAAAGAAGGTGATCGCGTCTTCCGGCGCCTCCTTCCCGGTATCGGAGACCAGCACCCGGCAGTTGAGGTACTCCGTCCGTGTCATCCACAACGTGCAGCGGAACTTGCGCGTCAGCCAGCCGGCCATGCCGACGTGATCCGGGTGCATGTGGGTCGCGAACACGCGCGTGATCGGCCGGGTTTCGTGCGATTCGGCGAACAGGCGCCGCCATGCGGCAAGGGTATCCTCGGTCCGGGTACCGGTATCGACGATGGCCCAACCGCCTTCATCCTCGAGCCCCCAGACGTTGATGTGGTCGAGCGCGAACGGTAGCGGCATCCGCATCCAGACGACACCCGTGGTGATCGGGAGGACAGTCCCCGGCTCGGGAGGCGCGGCAAACGGATATTCGAGGATCGGCTTCGCGGGACCCCGTTCGATCTGGCTTTCATCCATCTGTCGATCGTAAGCGAAACTTGGCGCACGATGCCGGTTTGGCCACGTCTGCCTGGCGCCGGAGGCCGTTGTCGCGGGCGCATGCCGTGCCGCCAGACCAGCCCGTGGGCGCGAGCGATGAATTCGGCGATGTCACGGATCCGCCCATCGAGCCGGCGCCGGTCGCGAAAGTCGCGAACGAAACGGGCTCCCGAAGGAGCCCGTTCGAGCGGGGCGGCTTGCCGTCAGCGAATCGGTGCCGTCACCGGGGTTCCTGTCTGGCCCCTGGCCGCATCGTAGTCGAGCGGTCGCTTGTACGTCTCCGGCAGGAAGAACAGGCCGAGGACGAAGGTCATGAGCGCGACGACGACCGGGTACCAGAGGCCGTAGTAGATGTCGCCGGTCGCCGCCACCATCGCGAACGACGTCGTCGGCAGGAAGCCGCCGAACCAGCCGTTGCCGATGTGATAGGGCAGTGACATCGACGTGTAGCGGATCCGCGTCGGGAACAACTCGACCAGCCACGCAGCGATCGGCCCGTAGACCATCGTCACGAGTATGACCAGGTACCAGAGGATCCCGATCGACTTCACATAGTCGACGCGCGCCGGATCGGCCTTGGCCGGGTAGCCGGCAGCCGTCAGGCCGTTGGCGAGCGCCTTGCCATCGAAACCGGTCAGCGTCTGGTTGCCGATCTTGATCGTGATCGGACCCGGGGCCGCCTTCTCGACGTGATACGGTACTCCGGCCTTGGCCAGGACCGCCTTCGCCATGTCGCACTGGCTGGTGAACTTGCGCGTACCGGTCGGGTCGAACTGGAAGTGGCAGTCGGCCGGGTCGGCCAGCACCGTCACGGGGCTCTTCTGCTGCGCTTCGAAGATGGCCGGGTTGGCCGCCTGTGTCAGCCCCTTGAACGCCGGGAAGAACGTCAGCGCGGCAAGGAGGCAGCCGGCGAGCACGATCGACTTGCGCCCGACCTTGTCGGACAGCCAGCCGAAGAAGATGAAGAACGGCGTACCCAGCACCAGGGAAGCGGCAATCATGTAGTTGGCCGTGGTCCCGTCGATCTTCAGCGACTGGATCAGGAAGAACAGCGCGTAGAACTGGCCCGTGTACCAGACCACGGCCTGGCCGGCGGTGCCGCCGAGCAGCGCCATCAGCACGGTCTTGCCGTTCTCCCAGTTGCCGAATGCGTCCTTCAGCGGCGCCTTCGAGGCCTTGCCTTCTTCCTTCATTTTCTTGAACACCGGCGACTCGTTGAGCTTGAGCCGGATCCAGACCGAGATGCCGAGCAGGAAGATCGAGATCAGGAACGGGATCCGCCAGCCCCAGGTGTTGAACTCCGCACCGGTGATCTGCCGGGTCAGCAGGATCACGATCAGCGACAGGAACAGGCCCAGCGTCGCCGTCGTCTGGATCCACGAGGTGTAGAGGCCGCGCTTGCCCATCGGCGCGTGTTCGGCCACGTAGGTTGCCGCGCCACCGTATTCGCCGCCGAGCGCCAGGCCCTGCAGCAGCCTCAGGCCGACCAGGATGATCGGCGCGGCAATCCCGATCTGGGCGTAGGTGGGCAGGATGCCGACGATGAACGTCGACAGGCCCATGATCACGATCGTGATCAGGAACGTGTGCTTGCGGCCGATCAGGTCACCGAGCCGGCCGAAGAAGATCGCGCCGAACGGCCGGACCGCGAAGCCCGCGGCGAACATCAGCAGCGTCAGGATGAAGCTGGTGGTCTCGTTGACACCCGAGAAGAAGTTTATGGCCATGACCGCCGCCAGCGATCCGACCAGGTAGAAGTCGTACCACTCGAACACCGTTCCCAGCGACGAGGCGAAGATCACCAGTCGCTCGTTCTTGGTGTCGATGACCCCGCCTTGTGGGTCGCGAAGGGCGTCGGACGCTGCGCTCATGGATGTCTCTCTCGAGTCTCGCTTCGATGGTTGGACCGCGGCGTCCGAATCGCCGCCCGGATCGCCGCGGCCATCTCCTGGTCCGGTGCGGACCTGATCTGGTGTTGATGGGGCGGATTCTCGCCGGGACTGGGGCGGGGTCGCAACAGGAAACGGTGTCCTGCGCCGACGCTTCGACGACTAGTTGTCCGAGACCAACGGGCGATCGATTTTGTGTTGCCGGCCGACGTCGCGATTCGCCAGGGCCCGGGTCGATTTTTCGGCGCCGGGCCCGCATCTGCCGAACGTGTCGTCCCGGGTCACCTCATGGCGGTTCGACCAGTGGCAGCTCGATCGTCACGCAGAGGCCGGGCCCCTCCGGGGGGTCATCGATGCGGATCTCGCCGCCGTGGCCGCGGGCGATCTCGGCGACGATCGCCAGTCCCAGGCCCGACCCCGTCGGTTGTTCGCCGCGTGGCTGGCCATCGTCGTCGACCACCTGCGGCCGGTCGATCCGATGGAAGCGCTCCAGCACGCGACCGCGTTCGTGTGACTCGATCCCGGGGCCATCGTCCGTGACGGTCACGCGGGCGCGGCCGGCGGCGGGGTCTGCGGTCACCGAAACCGTGATACGGCCGTGCGGGCGGCCGTACTTGAGGGCGTTGTCGAGCAGGTTGTGAACCGCCTCGGCCATCAGCGCCGGGTTACCGCGGACCTCGATCGGCGCGCCGTCGGCCGACGCCAACCCGAGATCCACGCCATTTGCGAGGGCTGCAGGCACCCATCGGCTGGCGGCGTCGACCACCGTGGGCCTCAGGTCGAATGGCCTCTGATCGGCCGGCCGCGCGCTCGGTTCGGCGCGTGCCAGCGTCAGCAACTGGTTCGACAGGCGCACGGCCCGATCGGCAGCTCGCTGCAGTTCGGCGATCAGTGGCCGGAGCCGCGACGGGTCGGTCTCGTGCGCCGCTTCGTCGGTATGCAGCTTGAGCGCGGTCAGCGGGGTGCGCAGCTGGTGGGCCGCATCGGCGATGAAATGGCGCTGCGCCGAGAGCGCGTCCTTCAGGCGTGCGAGCAGGGCGTTCATCGCATGGGTCAGCGGTACGACCTCGCCCGGCAGATCGCGGTCGTCGACCGGTTCGAGCGAGTAGTAGGTCTGGGCCTCGAGCGCCTCGGCGACGCGGCCCACGGGCCAGAGCATCCGGCGCAGCGTCCACGAGACCACGCCCACGGCGACGATCACGAGCGCGACCTCGGGCAGCAGGATCGACAGCAGCAGCTCGGCCGCAAGCGCGTCGCGCTTGCGCAGCGTCTCGGCCACGAGGATCTGCACCGTTTCGTCGGAACCGGCTGGAACCAGCGTGACGCTCGCCACCCGGACCGAGGCGCCGCCCATCTTTCCATCGTAGAGCCGCGAAGTGCCGGGCTCGGTGAAATCTGCCGGGTGCCTGGGCAGGCCCAGTTGGCCGGCGATGTGACCGCGGCGATCGCCCTGGATTTCGAACCAGGTCGTGTCGGTCGCGTCCCACTGGACGATCTGGCGCGCGGCCTCGGGGAGGTCGAGCATCGGTTGGCCGCCGCGGGCGGTCACGCGCAGCGCCAGTGCCTCGGCCGAGTCCTGCAACCAGCCGTCGTAGACGGCGTTGGCGTAGTGCCGGGCGCCAAAATACGAGACCGCGCCCGACAGGGAGAACAGGGCGAGCAGCGGCGGCAGCAGTCGCGCGAGCAACCGCGACCGCAGGCTGGGTCGTGACGTCGGCCCGGCCGCAGCCGCCGGCCGGTCAGCCACCGCGTTCGCGCAGCAGATAGCCGAAGCCGCGGACGGTGTGAACCTCGACGCCGCTACCTTCGATCTTGCGCCGGAGCCGATGGACGATGACCTCGACGGCCGGATCGAGCAGATCCATCGCCGACGGATCGTCGATCGCCAGTTCCTGGAGCACGGCCGACTTGCTGACCACGCGGCCGGCACGGCGCAGCAGCACGGCGAGCACGCCTGCCTCGCGCGGCGTCAGGTCCATCGGGACGCCATCGAGCCGCAGCGTCGGCTCGCCCTGGGGTTGCCAGAAGCGGCCGAAACGCAGGCCCGCTGCCGGCTCGTCGCCATGGCGACCGCGGCGCAGCAGCGCCCGGACCCGGGCTTCGAGTTCCGACATCTCGAACGGCTTGGCCAGATAGTCGTCGGCACCGGCATCGAGCCCCAGGACCCGGTCAGCCATGTCGTCGTGAGCTGTCAACAGCAGCACCGGGAGCGGATTGCCGCGGGCCCGCAACCGGCGCAGCACGTCGATCCCGTCGCGGCCAGGCAGGCCGATATCGATCACGGCGCCGTCGAGCCGGGCGGTCGGGGCAGCGATCGTCGCGTCCGCAAGGTTGCCGTCAGTCACCCACTCGGTGGCTATCCCGCCGCGGCCGAATGCCCGGATCAAGGCGCGAGCGATCTGCGGATCGTCTTCGGCGAGCAGCAGACGCGCCGGACGCCGGGGCTGGCCCGCGACGGTCTCGTTGGAAGGCATTTGAAAGGCAGGCAACCCAGGATGGCGCCCGCCTCGAGGAGTCTAGAACCTACCGGATGCAAACGCCAAACCTGCTGCCGCGGTCGTGCCATCGTCGTCGCTGCCGTCGACCCTTCGCCGGGGAATCCGGTCGCCGCTTCGCGACCTCGATTCTGATCCTGGCCCTGAACGCGGCGCCGGTCGCGATCGCTACGGCTGTCGCCGCCGAACCCCCGGGCGCGCTGCCGACGCGTGGCGGACCGAACGTGCCACCAGGCGCGCCACCGGGCGATGACTGCGCGGTGCTGCCGACTCCGGCGCTCACGTGGGCGACGGCCCGCGAACGGCTGACGCGCTGCAATCGCGACCTGCGGATGGCGCTGCGCGCGATGGACGCCGCCGGGGCCGACATCCTCACCGCCAGCCAGCGGCCCAATCCTGTTCTCAGCATGGGCGCCGAGAGCATCAGTCCGGCTTCGGGCATTGGCTCCGGCCCT
>JBEVJQ010000470.1:0-10746 GCA_040510055.1 Burkholderiaceae bacterium
GGGCGCTACTTCCAGGTCGCCGACCCCGGTACCGGCTGGGGCGGGACGACGATCACCGATCCGCTCGCGATCGTCGAGGGCTGGGATCCGAAGGTCGCACGGCCCGGGATGCGGCTGCTGATGGTCTCGACCACCGGCGAGGACGCCGCCTGGTACGTGCTCGACGAGGCGCTGGTCGCGCGGCCCGAGCCGATGCCGCCCGAGGTCCAGCGCGTGGTCGATCGCATTGGCGAGAACTGCGAGCCGGCGCTCGCGACCGTGCTGTTCGTGGGTGGCGCCGGCGGCAGCCTGCGCGCCGGTGTCACCGAGAACCCGATCCTCCTGACCCGATCGATCAAGGACCTGCTGGTGCGAGTGACTTGCGGCGGCGCGCCGGCGTATATCTGGCCGGGCGGCGGTATCACGGTGATGGTCGACGTCGCGCGGATGCCCGAGCGTTCGTTCGGCACGGTGCCGACCCCGGCCATCGTCGCGCCGATCGAGTTCACGATGCGTCGCGACCGCTATGCGGCGCTCGGCGGGCACGTCGACCGGATCCGGCCGCTGGCCGAGGTCCTGGCGTTGCAGAACGTCCATCGGATCGACGCCCAGCCGACGAACCCGTGGCCGGTCGACGGGTTGACGGGGCAGGGCGCCGCCGCGAGGTGACGGCCCGACCGTGATCGGCCCGCAGCGTGCGGTGCTGGGCGAGCGCCGCTGGCGATTCGTCCATGGTCCGATCGACGTGGTGCTGCAGGCCGACGGCGAACCCGATGCCTGCGCCGCGGCGTTCGACGATGCCTGGCAGGTGTTCGGCGCGATCCTGCCGGCGCTGGTCCGCGACTTGCCGTTGCTGCGTCGGCCGCTGCCGACGGCGCTGGCGGCGATCCGGGCAGCCGGAGCGGGGAGGGGAGCGACGTCGGCGCCGCTGCAGACCGAAGCGACGGCGGCGACCGAAGAGACGGATGCGAAGGCGGCGACCGAAGTGACGGACGCGACGGCGGCGGCGTCGAGCGCCACCGGTCGCGCGATGATCGCGGCCTGCGCGCCGCTGGCGATCCGCTTCGGTGTCTACCTGACGCCGATGGCCGCCGTGGCCGGCGCGGTCGCCGACACGCTGATCCGGCCGTTCGCCCGGCCCGGGATCACTCGGGCCGCGGCCAATAATGGCGGCGACATCGCGCTGTGGCTCGCGCCGGGCGCCTGTTTCGAGGTTGGGATCGTCGCCGATGTCGTGTCCGGGACGCCCGCCGGACGCTTCGCCATCGCCGGCGACGATCCGGTACGCGGCATTGCCACATCGGGCTGGCGCGGGCGAAGCCTGTCGCTGGGGATTGCCGACTCGGCGACCGTGCTTGCCATCGACGGCGCGCGAGCCGACGCTGCCGCAACCCTGGTGGCGAACGCCGTCACGCTCGACGCCGATGACCGACGGGTGCTGCGCGCACCCGCGTCTTCGGTCCGCGACGATTCCGATCTCGGCGATCTACCGGTCACCGTCGGTGTCGCTGGCCTCGACGCGCAGAGCATCGACCGCGCGCTGGCGAGCGGCCTGGCCTGCGCGCGCCGGCTGCAGGAGGACTCGTTCATCGTTGCCGCGGCGATCGCGCTCGCCGGTCAGTGGCGGATCCTGGCACCGGCCGGATCCGACCGCGCGCTCGGCGTCACTCGGCGCGCGCGCCCGATGCCCTGACGACCTTGCCCCACTTGCCGATCTCGTCGGCAACGAAGCGGTCGAACGCGTCCGGCGTCGTTGGCGACGGCTCGGAGCCTCGGTCGATGATGGTCCGACGCATGTCGTCGCTGCGCAGGATTGCGACGACCTCGCGATTGAGCCGGATGACGATCGCCTCGGGCGTTCCCTTTGGCGCCATCAGGCCGAGCCAGCCAACGGCCTCGAAGTCACGCAGCTCGTCGATACCGGTCTCGCGCATCGCCGGAACATCGGGCAGTTGCGCCGAGCGCGCCGCCGATGTGACCGCCAGTGCCACGGCCTTGCCGGCCTGGATGTGCGGCAGCGCGGCCGTCACCGAATCGACCATCAGCCCGATCTGGTTGCCGAGGAAATCGGCCTGGGCGGGCCCGCTGCCCTTGTAGGGGACGTGGACGATATCGGTCCCGGTCGCGGCCTTGAACATCTCGGCCGCAAGATGCTGGGTGCCACCGATGCCGGCGCTCGCGTACTGCAGTCGTCCCGGAGCGGCGCGGGCCGCGCGCAGTAGCTGGTCGATCGAGCGGATTCCCGATTGCGGAGTGGCGAGGAACACCAGCGGCACCTTGGCGATGAGGCTGATGCCGACGAGGTCACGGGTCGGGTCGAACGGCACCTTGCTGTAGAGCGTCTGGTTGACGGCCATCGCGCTGCCGGCAACGAGCAGCGTGTAGCCGTCGGCCGCGGCGCGCACGACCAGTTCGGTGCCGATGTTGCTGCCGGCGCCGGCGCGGTTTTCCACGATCACCGGTTGCTCGAGCCGCTGGCGCAACGCCTCGGCCACAGCGCGGGCGAAGATATCGGTCGCCTGTCCCGGTGGGAACGGGACGATCAGCCGGATCGGTCGGTCGGGCCAGGCTGCGCCGACCGGCCCGGCCATCGACCAGGCTGTGGCGCCGACGATCGACCGGCCTGCTGCGCCGGCGAGCGCCATCGCAGCGGCGGCCATTCTTCGCCGACCGCGGTCGGGGGCGGACCTTTCGGGCATCTCGGGCCTCTGGAGCATCTGGGGACCTCTCTGGTATCGGGCTTCGGTTCGGCCCGTCGGTCGTGACGACCGTTGCAGGCGGCGGTCGGCGATGATGGTCGCTGAATTGCGTGCCTTCGGGTGCTCGGCAATACTCCGGGGGTCAAAAGGAGAGATGCAATGACCCGAACCCGGACCGGCCGCAGATCCGCACTGACACTGCTGGGAGCGGCCGCGGGAGCCGTGACGCTGACGGCAGTCATCGCCCCCGGCACGGCCCAGGCTCAGGCCGCGGCAGGTCCGATCCGCATCGGCGAGATCAACAGCTACAAGGCCCAGCCTGCATTCCTCGAGGGATACCGGCGCGGCTGGGAGCTGGCCGTCGAGGAGGTCAATGGCGCCGGTGGTGTCAATGGCCGCAAGATCGAGGTGATCTCGCGTGACGACAGCGGCAACCCCGGCGATGCCGTGCGCGTGGCCGAGGAACTGGTCTCGCGCGAACGCGTCGACCTGCTGGCCGGCGGCTTTCTCTCGCACATCGGCCTGGCCCTTGCCGATTTCGCGCGCCAGAAGAAGATGTTCTTCCTGGCGTCGGAACCGTTGACCGACAAGATCGTCTGGCAGAACGGCAACCCGTACACGTTCCGCTTGCGGCCGTCGACCTACATGCAGACGGCGATGCTCGTGCCCGACGCGGCCAAGGCGAAGAAGAAACGCTGGGCCATCGTCTATCCGAATTACGAGTACGGCCAGTCGGCCGCGGCCACCTTCAAGGAGCAACTGAAGAAGCTCCAGCCCGACGTGGAGTTCGTCGGCGAGCAGGCGCCGCCGCTTGGCAAGATCGATGCCGGCGCCGTGGTCCAGGCACTCGACGAGCTTCGCCCCGACGCGATCTTCAACGTGCTGTTCGCCGCCGACCTGTCCAAGTTCGTCCGCGAGGGCAACACCCGGGGGCTGTTCAAGGACCGCTTCGTCGTGAGCCTGCTCACCGGCGAGCCCGAGTACCTCGATCCGCTGCGCGACGAGGCGCCCGAAGGCTGGCTCGTCACCGGCTACCCGTGGTACGGGATCGACACGCCGGAACACGCGAAGTTCCTCGACGCCTACCGCAAGAAGTTCAGCGACTATCCGCGGCTGGGCTCGATCGTCGGCTATTCGACGATCAAGGCGCTCGCGGCCGGCCTCAAGAAGGCCGGCAAGACCGACACCGACGCGCTGGTCAGGGCCTTCGAGGGGCTCGAGTTCGACTCCCCCATGGGCAAGGCGAGCTTTCGCGCGATCGATCACCAGTCGACGATGGGCGCCTATGTCGGGCTGACCACCATCAAGGACGGCAAGGGGATGATGAAGAACTTCCGCTATCTCGACGGCGCGAAGTTCCAGCCGACCGACGACGAAGTGCGGAAGATGCGGCCGGCGGCTACGCCCTGAACTCCCGCCGCGGCACGCCGACAGGGTGAGTTTCTCCGGCCTGCTGGTCCAGCTCCTCAACGGGCTCGCCAGCGCCTCGAGCCTGTTCCTCGTCGCAGTCGGGCTGTCCCTGATCTTCGGCGTCACGCGCGTCGTCAACTTCGCCCACGGCACCTTCTACATGCTGGGGCTCTACGGCGCGTACACCATCGCCAATGCGCTGATGGACCGGTTCCGCGCGATGCCGGCGATCGGCTTCTGGATCGGCGTGGTGCTGGCCGCGCTTGCCGTCGGGCTGCTGGGCATCGTGGTCGAGCGGCTGCTGCTGCGTCGGATCTATCGCGCTCCCGAGCTGTTCCAGTTGCTGGCGACTTTCGCCGTGGTCCTGATCGCCCGCGATGTGACGCTCGCCGTCTGGGGAAGCGAAGACCTGCTGGGACCGCGTGCGCCGGGCCTGCGCGGTTCGGTCTCGATCCTCGGCCGCTCGATCCCGCAGTACGACTTGCTGCTGATCGTCATCGGCCCGCTGGTGCTCGCGGCCTTGTGGTGGATGCTGACGCGCACCCGTTTCGGCATCCTGGTGCGAGCCGCCACCCAGGACCGTGAGATGGTCGGCGCGCTCGGTGTCAACCAGTCGCTGCTGTTCACCGCCGTCTTCGGACTCGGCGCGTTCCTGGCCGGACTCGGCGGCGCCCTGCAGTTGCCGCGCGAACCGGCCAACCTCGGGCTCGACCTGGTGGCGATCGGCGAGGCCTTCGTCGTCGTCGTCGTCGGCGGGATGGGCAGCATACCGGGCGCCTTCCTCGCGGCGCTGCTGATCGCCGAGTTGAAGGCAGTCTGCATTGCCATCGGACAGATCAGGCCGTTCGGGATCGAGATCTCGTTCTCGAAACTGACCCTGGTCGTCGAGTTTCTCGTCATGGCCGCGGTCCTGATCTGGCGGCCCTATGGCCTGCTCGGCAAGCCGATCGCAGCCGCGCGCGGTGGCGCCGACATCGAGGCGCCGCTGCGGTCGATGCCGCGGTGGGCGCGGATCGCCGTGGCCGCCGCGCTGGTGGTGCTCGTGCTGCTGCCGCTGGCCGAGGCGCACGCGCCGTATGCGCTGGTGCTGGCGATCGACGTCCTGGTCGCGGTGCTGTTCGCTACCAGCCTGCACTTCATCATGGGGCCGGGCGGGATGCATTCGTTCGGCCACGCTGCCTATTTCGGACTGGGGGCCTACGGCGCTGCGCTGTTGGTCCGCCTGGCCACCGCGCCGATGGAACTGGCGCTGGTGCTGGCACCGGTCGCGGCCGCGATCGGCGCCATCGTCTTCGGTTGGTTCGCCGTGCGCCTGGCCGGCGTCTACCTGGCAATGCTGACGCTCGCGCTGAGCCAGATCGTCTGGTCGGTCGTGTTCCAGTGGGACGCCGTCACCGGCGGTTCGAACGGACTCGTCGGGATCTGGCCGGCTGCCTGGCTGTCGTCGAAGGTGGCGTACTACTACCTGACCCTCGGATCGACCGTCGCTGGCGTCGCGATCCTATGGCGGGCGCTGGGCGCGCCGTTCGGCTACGCGATGCGCGCCGGGCGCGATTCTCCGCTCCGCGCCGAGGCGATCGGCATCGACGTGTTCCGCGTCCACTGGTCGGCGTTCGTGCTCGCCGGGACGGTCTGCGGGCTCGCCGGCGCGCTGTTCGCGTTCTCCAAGGGCAGCATCTCGCCCGAGGTGCTGGCCGTCGGCCGCTCGATCGACGGCCTGGTGATGGTGCTGCTGGGCGGGATCCATTCGCTGGTCGGACCGGTCGTCGGTGCCACGGCGTTCACCTGGCTGCAGGACGCGATCGCCCGCGAGACCGAGTACTGGCGGGCGCTGCTCGGGATCGTGATCCTCGTGCTGGTGCTGCTGTTCCCGGCCGGCATCGCCGGGTCCATCGGTCGCTGGTTGTCGCGATCGGCCGATGACTGACCGGCAACCGGAGCCTTCGGGCCGCGTGAACGATGGAACGAGTCGGAGCGGTGAAACGAGTCGGACCGATGAACGCGCCGGACCGATGAACGCGCCGACCCTGCTCGAGGTCCGGGGCCTGTCGAAGTCGTTCGGCGGCCTGCATGCGGTTCGCGACGTCAGTTTCGATCTCGCCGCTGGCGAGATGCTCGCGATGATCGGACCGAACGGCGCCGGCAAGTCGACCTGCTTCAACTTGCTGAACGGCCAGTTGCGCGCCGACAGCGGCGAGGTCCGGCTCGACGGCGCGGCCATCACCGGGCTCGCGCCGCGCCGGATCTGGCGACTGGGGGTGGGCAGGACGTTTCAGATCACCGCGACGTTCGCCTCGATGACCGTGCGCGAGAACATCCAGATGGCACTGTTGTCGCATCGCCGGCGACTCGCCGACCTCTGGTCGCGGGCCCGCGATCAATATCGCGACGACGCCGACCGACTGCTCGGGCTGGTCGGCATCGGCGACCAGGCCGAACGGCCTTGCTCGGTCCTTGCGTACGGTGACCTCAAGCGGGTCGAACTGGCGATTGCGCTGGCGAGTGCGCCGCAGTTGCTGCTGATGGACGAACCGGCGGCCGGAATGGCGCCGCGCGAACGTCTTGCGCTGATGGCACTGATCGGCGAGATCGTCCGGCGCGATCGGCTCGCGGTGCTGTTCACCGAGCACGACATGGACGTCGTCTTCGCCCATGCCGATCGCGTCATCGTGCTGTCCCGCGGTCGGCTGATCGCCAGCGGCGCGCCGGCGACGGTCCGGGCCGACGCCGAAGTGCGCCGGATCTACCTCGGCTCGCGGGCGAAGGCATGAATGAATTGCTGGAGGCGGCCCGATCTCGCCGCTGTGGTCCTCGCCGTACGCTGGGACGGCTGCGGTCCTACCGGCGATCTTGGACGGTTTGCGGCAATTTCTTCAAGCCTTCGCGCCGACTGGTGAGCCATCGATGACCCTGCCCGCATCGGCGCCAGGCGACCGGATGCTCAGCGCCAGCGGTCTCGACGCCTGGTACGGGAAGGCTCAGATCCTCTGGGACGTGTCGCTCGCCGTCGACCCCGGCGAGGTGGTCGTACTCCTCGGCCGCAACGGCGCCGGCAAGTCGACGACGCTCAAGAGCCTGATCGGACTGGTGGCCAATCGGCGCGGCGAGGTCCGCTTCGGCGGCCAGCGGATCGATCGGCTGGCGCCGTACCGGATCGCGCGGCTGGGGCTGGGCTACGTCCCCGAGGAGCGTCGGATCTTCACCGGGCTCACCGTTCGCGAGAATCTCGAGGTCGGGCGCCAGGCAGGGCGCGAAGGCATCGCTCCGTGGGACTTCGAGCGGCTCGGACGGCTGTTCCCGAACCTCGCCGAGATGCCCGAGCGGCCCGGCGGGCAGATGTCCGGCGGCGAGCAGCAGATGTTGACCATCGCTCGCACGCTGATGGGTAACCCGCGCTGCATCCTGCTCGACGAGCCGTCCGAGGGCGTGGCCCCGGTGATCGTCGACCAGATGGCCGAAGCGATCGTCCGATTGAAGGCCGAGGGCGTGGCCGTATTGCTGTCGGAGCAGAACCTGCACTTCGCTCAGCAGGTGGCCGACCGCGCCTACATCATCGAGAAAGGACGCGTGTGCTTCGCCGGTACGATGGCTGCGCTCGCCGCCGAGCCGGCGATCAGCCAGCAGTATCTGGCGTTGTAGACGTTCTGGTCGCCCGCGATGAGGCGAGCGGAACAGGCCCCCGGCCCCGGGCATCGACCGGGTCCGGCGTCGCCGACCGATGCTGCACCGCTGCTGCGCACCGCTTCGGCCCCTGACGGGGCGGGGGCAATCGGGCGCCGGCCAATCTGGCGCTATGATGAGACGATGCCAGCACGTATCCGAAAGCTCCAGGTCACGATCGACGAGACGCGGCTCGAGATGGGGCGGCCGGTCGAGCCGCCGGTGCGCCGCGCCGTCGCCATCGCCGTAATCCAGAATCCGTTTGCCGGCCAGTACGTCGAAGCGCTCGACGAGTTGGCCGCGATCGGCGAGGAACTCGGCGGTCTGCTGGGCGAGCGGTGCGTCGCGGCGCTCGGGATCGCGCCCGGTCAGGCGCAGAGTTTCGGCAAGGCGGCGATCGTCGGCGAAGACGGTGAACTCGAGCACGCGGCGGCCATCCTCCATCCCAAACTGGGTGCACCGTTGCGCAAGGCTGTCGAGAAAGGAGCCGCGTTGGTGCCATCGGCCAAGAAGCGCGGCACGCTCGGCACCACGATCGACGTCCCGCTGGGCCACAAGGACGCAGCCTTCGTTCGCAGCCATTTCGACGCTATCGAGGCCCGCGTCACCGATGCTCCACGCGCCGATGAGATCGTCGTCGCCGTGGCTGTCACAGCTGGTGGTCGACCGCTGGCCCGGGTCGGTGGGCTGACGGTCCAAGAGATCAAGGGCGAGGACGGCCTGCGCTGACTGCGCGGCCGATGGATCGACGCATGGCAGAGGTAGCGACGATCGGCGGTTCCGGCAAGGTCGTGGTCAAGGGCATCGGGCTCTTGCTGACCGGCGATATCGATCGGCCCGTCGCCGATGCCGACACCCTGGTGATCGACGCCGGCCGGATCGCGGCCGTGGGTCGGTTCGCCGACTGCGATACCGAGGGCGCGGTCCGCACGTTCGATTGCCGCGGCACGGCGGTGGCGCCCGGGCTGATCGATTCGCACGTCCATCCGGTGTTCGGCGACTGGACGCCGCGACAGAATCAGCTGGGCTGGATCGAATCTTGCCTCAACGGTGGCGTGACCACGATGATTTCGGCTGGTGAAGTGCACTTGCCGGGCCGACCGAAGGATGTCGTCGGCGTGAAGGCGCTGGCGATCACGGCGCAGCGCGCGTTCGAGGGGATGCAGGCGGCCGGCCTCGGCGGCGGCGTCAAGGTACTGGCCGGCGCACCCGTGCTCGAGAAAGGCATGGAAGAGGCGGACTTCGCAGAACTGGCAGCCGGCGGCGTCTCGCTGCTGGGCGAGATCGGATTGGGATCGGTCAAGGACGGCGCCGAAGCGAAGACCATGGTCGGCTGGGCGCGCAAGCACGGGATCCGCAGCACGATCCACACCGGCGGCCCATCGATCCCGGGATCGGGTCTGATCGACGAGGATGTCGTGCTCGAGGCCGATACCGATGTCATCGGGCACGTGAACGGCGGTCATACGGCGCTCGCCTACACGGCGGTCTGCAAACTGTGCGAGCGCAGCAGTCGCGCGCTGGAAATCGTCCACAACGGCAACGAGCGGATCGCGATCCTGACCGCCCGCCACGCAATGGAATTGCGCTGCCCCCATCGCATCATCCTCGGCACCGACGCGCCGGCCGGGTCCGGCGTGCAGCCGCTGGGCATCCTGCGGCTGATCGCGCTGATCGCCTCGCTGGCCGAAGTCGATCCGGCTGTCGTGATCGGTTTCGCCACCGGTAACACCGCCCGCCAGCGCGGCCTCGAGCAGGGGCTGATCGAGCCCGGCCGACCAGCCGACTTGGTGTTTCTCGACCGCGCGCAACACAGCGCCGGCAAGGACCTGCTCGACAGCATCCGCCTCGGCGACATTCCCGGCGTCGGGATGGTGATGATCGACGGTGTCGTCCGCTGCGGGCGCAGCCGTAACACTCCGCCGGCCACCCAGGTACCGGTCGAGGAGAAGCGATGAAACGACCGCCCCTCTACAGTGGGCCGCGCCGGCGCCAGGCCGCGGACGCAGCCCCCGCAGCGCGACCGGCTGCGCCCGGCGACCCCGGCGGTTCCGGGGGCACCGGCAGTTCCGGCCGCTCCGGGGCGACACCGGCTCTCGGCGCGCAGGCGTCGGCGGAGCCCGGCGGCGACGGTGATCGCCGGCCATCAGCGGCAAACGTCCCGTGGCGGCGCGACTATCGCCACGATGGGTCGCCCGGATCGCGCGGCTCGCGCGTCTATCCCGGTCAGCGGAAGGGTAGCCGTCGGGCCGCGGTCGACGGCGCGGCTGACGCTGACCGAGCAGCGGCCGCCGGCGACGGGCCTGCGGCGGCAGGTACCGGTGGCCACCCGAACCGCGACCGCCGCGGACGGTTCTGGCTGCCACTGGTCGGCGCCATGGCCGGGGTCATCATCGCGATGTCGTATCCGTCGTTGGCCCCTCAGGGCTGGCCCGGAAGCCGCGCCGGCCGCGACGATCCGTTGAGCCAGGAGCGGGTCGACGAGGCCGTGGTCCACTCGTTGCAGTCCGTCACCTTGCCGTCGATGGCAGCGCGCGCCGCGCAGATTCTTGCGCCGTCCGTGGTCCGGGTGCGTTCATTCGGGCCGCCCGAGGAAGAGGGGCCGGCGCGCGATGCACCCAGGCGCGACGAGAAGCGCGACGAGAAGCGCGACGGCAGCAACCGCGACGCCGGAGGCGGCGGCCAGACCGGTCCCAATCGCGACGGCCAGCGTGAACAGGCCGACGTGCCCGCCGACGTTCCCCGGGACGGCGGGCGCGAGGCGCAGCGCGACCCGCAGCAGGGCGGAGGCGCCGACCCGCAGCGCAACGCCCAGCGCGACAACGGCAAGAACAGCCGCCGCGCCCAGCGTCAGCCGCGCGAGGACGTGCAGAACGGCGTCGGCACCGGGGTCGTCATCAAGGACGACGGCCTCATCCTGTCGAACCTGCACGTCGTCGCCGGCGCGCGGCGCATCAGCGTGGTGTTCGCCGACGGCTCCGAGTCCGATGCGGTCCTC
>JBEVJQ010000471.1:0-25526 GCA_040510055.1 Burkholderiaceae bacterium
TCAGTGAGCTTGAGCGTGACCGCCGAAGGCGGGCGCGCACAAGCGTTCGTTGCCGAAGGGCAGTGAGCTTGAGCGTGACCGCCGAAGGCGGGCGCGCACAAGCGTTCGGCGCCCGAAGGGCAGTAGTCGAGAGGTGGTTGTCTGGGCCGGCGACTGGGACATGCCGTCGGATGCGCGAGGGATCGTCCGAGGAGACAGGCATGACCCTGCAGAAAGCCCCCCATCGTCGAGCCGCCGCGTGGACCCGGCTCGCTGTCGTGGCCGCGCTGGTCGCCGGCTCGGGTACCGTGCTCGCGCAGGAGCCGCCGGCACCGGGCAAGAGTCTTCGGATCGACGCGATTCGCAAGGCCGGGGAATTGCGCGTTGGTGTGCTGCAGAACGCTCCGTGGCTGATCGAGAACGTCTCGGGTAGCGGCGAACGCTGGAGCGGTCCGGCCTGGATCCTCGCCAACGAGTATGCCAAGGCGCTGGGCGTGAAGCTGCGCACGGTCGCGGTATCGCACGAGACCAAGGTGCCCGTGCTCGCCGCGAACCAGGTCGACATGACGATCAGCCCGCTGGGCGAGACGCCGGAGCGGCTGAAGGTCGTGGACTTCGTGCTCTATTCGTCGACCAGCGTCTGCCTGTTCGGCCGCGCCGACAGCGCGAAGTTCGGCAAGGCGCAGTCGGTGGACGACCTGAACAATCCGGACGTCACCATCGCCTACTTCACCGGCAGCGCCGAGGAGAACTGGGTCAAGGAGCGCTTCCCGAAGGCGAAGTTGCGCGCCGTCGCCGCCTCGGGGGCAACGGCACCGGTCGAGGAAGTGATGGCGCGGCGTGCCGATGCGGCCCCGATCAATCGCGTTCCCTGGGTCACCCTGCAGGGCAAGGTCAAGGGCCTCGCCGTACTGCCCAAGGCGAACAACTGCCAGGACAGCGGCGAGAAGGCGTCCCCGGTCGGCCTCGCGATCGACAAGAACCAGCCGGAGTACCGTGAATGGCTGCGTGAGGTCGCCAAGGTGCAGAAGTCCCGACTCGACGCCGACGAGGCGCGGATCGTCCAGACGATGAAGTAACCGGTCTCGCCGCGGCCGGCGGTCTGCCGGTCGCCCCGCCTCGCCTCGCCCCGGGCATGGCCCGGACGCTTCCTTCGGAAACCGGAGACGGCTGGCCATGGAACTCGATTTCTCGCCCGTGTTCGAGAACTGGCGCTATTTCGCCGACGGTCTCGCGATCACGATCCTGCTCAGCATCGCGAGCGCCGTCACCAGCATCCTCGCCGGCCTCGTGATCGCGCTGCTGCGCCTGTACGGGCCTGGATGGCTACGAATGCTGTTGGTCTTCTACATCGACAGCATGCGGGCCATTCCGGTGCTGGTGGTGCTGGTCTGGATCTACTTCGCGTTGCCGGTGGTGGTCGGCCTGACGCTGCCGCCGTTCTGGGCGGCGCTGCTCGCGCTGACCCTTCATATCGCGGCCTACGCGGCCGAGGTCGTGCGCGCCGGCATCGAATCGGTCCGGCCCGGCCAGACGCGCGCCGCGCTCGCCCTCGGCATGTCGCGGATGCAGCTACTGCGCAAGGTCGTGCTGCCGCAGGCCATCATCCGCATGCTGCCGGCCTTTGGGTCGATCCTGACGATCGCGATCAAGGACACCGCGATCGCCACCGTGATTGCCGTGCCGGAGTTGATGCATCGCGCCGAGACCGTATCGGGGCAGACCTACCGACCGGTCGAGATCTTCACGGCCGTGATGATCGCGTTCTTCCTGATCCTGTTCCCGGTCACGCGCGGGGTCGACCGGCTGTACCAGCGGGTCGCCCACCTGGGCCGGTCCTGACGGCGGGAGCGGTGCGATGAATCTCGACTGGTCGGTGCTCTGGACGAACCGCGAGGCGCTGTGGCACGGTGCGCTGCTGACCGTCGCGCTGACGGTTCTGACGATGGCGCTGGCCGTGCCGGGCGGCATCGTCCTCGCGCTGATGCGGCAATCGGCAAACCGCTTCGTCCGCGGCGCGGCGCTCGCCTTCGTCGAGTTCTTCCGCAACCTGCCTTTGATCCTGGTCGTCTACTGGGTGTTCTACGTCCTGCCGATGGCCTTCGACGTCCAGTTCTCGCCGTTCACGACTGCGGTGCTGGCGCTGGTGCTGAATGTCTCGGCCTACAACGCCGAGACCTTCCGAGCCGGCATCAATTCGATCCGCAAGGGCCAGATGGAGGCCGCCCTCGCGGTCGGAATGTCGAAGCGCCAGGCGATGATGAAGATCGTGCTGCCGCAGGCGGTCCGTCGGATCCTGCCAGTGCTCGCCAGCACCTGGGTGTCGCTGTTCAAGGATACCTCTCTGGTGTCGGTGATCGCGGTGGCGGACCTGGCCTACAGCGCGATGCAGATCCGGGCCCAGACGTTCCGCGTCCTCGAGGTGCTGACGGCGATGGCGGCGATCTACTGGTTGATGGGTTATCCGCAGGCCAAGCTCGTGGACTGGATTCATCGCAGGTACGGAGTGAAGGAATGAACCCTTTCAGTGACGCCCGGCGCGGCGTGCCGCGATGAGTACGGTCATGGCGGAAGTGCGGGCCGCCCGCAAGAACGCTGACCAGCCTCCGGTGCTGGTCTATGACGACGTCCGCAAGCTGTATGGCGATTTCGTTGCGCTCGAGGGCGTCTCGGTCGAGGTCCACAAGGGCGAGGTGATGTGCCTGATCGGTCCGTCCGGCTCGGGCAAGTCGACGCTGCTACGCTGCACCAATGCGCTGGAGAGCATCGACGGCGGCCGGGTCCTGTTCGACGGCGTCCCGCTGCCGGTGGCCGAGGAAGGGCGGCGAAAAGTCCGGCAACGGATGGGAATGGTGTTCCAGAGCTTCGAGCTGTTCCCGCACAAGTCCGCTCTCGACAATGTCGCCATCGGGCCGACAACGGTGCTCGGCATGCGCGCGGGCGAAGCGCGCAGCCGTGCGACGAAGCTGCTCGAGAAGGTGGGTCTGGCCGATAAGGCCGCCAGCTTCCCCGCCAATCTCTCCGGCGGCCAGCAGCAGCGGGTCGCGATCGCTCGCGCGCTGGCGATGGAACCGGAGGTGATGCTGTTCGACGAACCGACCTCGGCCCTCGACCCGGAAACGGTGGGCGAGGTGCTGAACGTGATGCAGAAACTGGCGCAGGAAGGGATGACGATGGTTGTCGTCACTCACGAGATGACCTTCGCCCGTCGTGTCGCCGACTGGGTCGTCGTGTTCGAGGCCGGAAACATCATCGAGCAGGGCCCGCCGGGGCAGATCTTCGACAATCCGACGGTCGAGCGGACCCGAAACTTCCTTGGTCACCTCGGCTGGCACGGCTGACCGGCTCGAACTTCCCACGGCTCGCGCGGCGCCGCCGTCTGCCGCTCCGGCGGCACCTCGATCGGCAATATGCCTTGCGCCACTGCCTTGATCAAAGCGCCGTGGTCCGCCTCGGTCTGGTCGGCATAGGCGCGGGCAAAGCGGCACATGGCGCAATCGACCTTGTCGGAGCCGCCGACGTAGCCGGCGATCATCGAGGCGCCGCTGGTGCGCGCATGGCCCTTGGCCAGCAGGTGGCCGACGATGCCGGCGTAGTCGGCCAGGGCATTCGCGTCGATCGCCTCGAGATCGATGCCGCCCTTCATGTCGCGGAACTGGCGGACGTAGTACTGCAGGCCCTCGATCGTCGTCCAGCCGAGCAGCGGGTCGCTCACCGTCTGCAGCGCCTGCTGGTATTCGACCACGCGCTGGCCCTGATGCGCATGCCAGGCCGACTCGCCGTGCACGAATGCCGCCACGACGGAACGCCGCGCCTGCTTGATCTGCAGGAACACCACGTCGTCGGCGCTGCTGCCTTCGAGCAGTGCGACGTAGGCGCGCAAGCCGACGCTGCCGACGCCAACCACCTTGTGTGCCACGTCGACCAACGTGTAGCCGCCGAGCACGCGACGCCAGTGCGGAGTGAGCGTGTCGAGATACGCGTCGAGTGCGCGGCCGATCGACTCGACGGTTGCCGGCGGCATGCGTGTCACCAGCGGCGGGCGCTCGACGATCTGTCGGCGCCCGCTGCGCTGGATGGTCAATCGCGGCAGCACTCGGTCGCTGGTGCTGGCGCGCGCTCGCCGCACGGCCCGCTCGATCTCGCCGCGCAGCGACTTCTCGGTCGCCGTTTCGTGCAGGTGCGCGACGTCGAGTCGCTGGTAGGAGCGATAGAGCAGCGGCTCGCCGGCCAGAAAGCGCAGTTCCTTGCGGTAGGCGGCGACGCACGACATGACCGCGGTCTCGCACTGCGTCTCGCTGCAACCGTTGCAACGGCCGGCGACCCAGACGCTGGCGACCAGGCGTCGCAGGTCCCACTCCCAAGCACCGGGATGTGCCTCGTCGAAGTCGTTCAGGTCCATCACCAGGTCGCGCTCGGGCGAGGCATAGAAGCCGAAGTTGCCCAGGTGCGCGTCGCCGCAGATCACCGGGGTGATGCCGGTGGCGGGCAGCCCGGCGACGTCGACCGCCATCACGTTCGGCGCACCGCGCAAGAAACCGTATGGCGAGGCTGCCATCCGGCCAACGCGAACCGGAATCAACTCCGGCTGCCGCCCCTCGTGCGACCGTTGGACCTGCACGAGCGGATCGACGCGATCGACCGGCGCCTTCCACAGGCCGAGTGCCTTGCGCGGTACTTCGCGGCGCAGGCGACGGCCGAGTTCGAAGCGCTCGGCCCGCGATACGGGCTTGCGCAGCAGCGAGCGGTAGCTGTCGCTCTCTGCGCCGGTCAGCACGACGTGGCTTGCAGCGGGGACGCCTGACGTCATGGCGACGACGACCGCCTGCTTACTCCCCGCGCCACACGGGAGGCCGCTTCTCGCTGAACGCCCGCACCCCTTCGCGGAAGTCGTCGCTGCCGTAGCACGCCCGGATCAGGTCGTCCATCGACTCGACATCGTGGCAGATCAGGCGCCGGAGCGCTTCCTTGCTCGATCGCTGCGTGATCGGGGCGAGCGCGCGCAGTCGCCCGACCAGCGCCGCCAGCGCGGCGTCCAGCGCGGTCGCGTCGCAGACCGAATGCAGGTAGCCGCAGCCTAGCGCGGTCTGGGCGTCGAGCACCTCGGCGAGCAGCAGCATCCGGCGCAGCG
The DNA here is from genome assembly GCA_040510055.1 of Burkholderiaceae bacterium. Taxonomy (GTDB): domain Bacteria; phylum Pseudomonadota; class Gammaproteobacteria; order Burkholderiales; family Burkholderiaceae_E; genus Lautropia. The sequence continues at coordinate 5,111 of JBEVJQ010000471.1, forward strand.
GCTGCAGGCCCCATGCGGCGCGCTGCCTGGTCAGGTTCAGCGGCGAGAGCAGGTTGCCCAGCGTCTTGGCGATCGGGACCCCGAATCGGGCATTGGTGGCGGCCACGCGAAAGTCACAGGCCGTGGCGATCGCCAGACCTCCGCCGACTGCCCACCCCTCGATGCGCGCGACGGTCGGGAACGGAAGTCGCTCGATCAGCCCGATGCCCTCGTCGATCCGGCGCTCGTAGGCGACGCCGTCGTCGCCGTCGGCGAAGTCGAGAAACTGCGTGATGTCGGTGCCCGCGACGAACGCCTCGGTACTGGCGCTGCGTAGCACAGCGACGCGGATCCGGCCGCCGTCGGAAAGGCTCCGGCAATGCGCAGCCAGTTGCTCGTACATCGCCCAGGTCATCGCGTTGCGCGCTTCCGGGCGATCGAAGACGAGCGTGGCGACGTCGTCGTCGACGCTCAGGTGGACCTTGCCCTCGCTCATCACGCCACCTCCGAGGCTGCTCGCTCGTTGTGCGAACCCCGCCACCACGATCCGCTGACTGACCCCGGTCATTGTACGTGTGCCCGCCCGGATGCCGGATCGCGCGCCCGGCGAAAGCCGCGTCGCGAACTCGCGAAGGAGATCGGGCCCCGATGTGACGTATAGTCGTGCGACCAACGGGCGCCAACGCAACGCAGCGTCGACCGGACCGGGTCGGCCAGCCAGACGTTGAATAGAGGAGAACGAGATGGCCGCGAACACCCCGACGATCACCCGCCTCGAGGCCATCCCGGTAGCCGGTCGCGACAGCATGCTGATGAACCTCAGCGGCGCCCACGGGCCGTTCTTCACCCGCAACCTGCTGGTGTTGACGGACAGCGCGGGACGGAGCGGCCTGGGCGAGGTTCCCGGCGGCGAGAAGATCCGCAAGACACTCGAAGATGCCACCGGCCTGGTGGTGGGCCAGCCGCTGGGTCGGCTACAGGCGATCCTGAGCGAGGTTCGCGAGCGCTTTGCCGATCGCGATGCCGGCGGGCGCGGCCTGCAGACCTTCGATCTGCGGACGACGATCCACGCGGTGACGGCCATCGAATCGGCGCTGCTCGATCTGCTCGGCCAGCACCTCGACGTGCCGGTGGCGGCACTGCTCGGCGAAGGCCAGCAGCGCGACGCGGTCGAGATGCTGGGCTACCTGTTCTTCGTCGGGGACCGGCGCCGGACCGAACTGCCGTATGTCGAGGATCCGGGCGCCGACAACGACTGGTTCCGCGTCCGCCACGAGGAAGCGATGACGCCGGCTGCGGTCGTCCGGCTGGCGGAGGCGGCGCGCGAGCGCTACGGCTTCAACGACTTCAAGCTCAAGGGTGGCGTGCTCGCCGGTGAAGCCGAGATCGAGGCCGTGACCGCGCTCCACGAGCGCTTTCCGACGGCACGCGTCACGCTCGATCCGAACGGTGGCTGGCTGCTTGCCGATGCGATCCGGCTGATGCGCGACATGCACGGCGTCGTCGCCTATGCCGAGGATCCGTGCGGCGCCGAGGAGGGCTTCTCGGGTCGCGAAGTCATGGCCGAGTTCCGCCGCGCTACGGGCCTGCCGACGGCGACGAACATGATCGCGACCGACTGGCGTCAGCTGGTCCATGCACTGTCGCTGCAGTCGGTCGACATCCCGCTGGCCGATCCGCATTTCTGGACGATGGCCGGGTCGGTCCGGGTCGCGCAGACCTGTCGTGACTGGGGGCTCACCTGGGGCTCGCACTCGAACAATCACTTCGACGTCTCGCTGGCGATGTTCACCCACGTCGGCGCAGCCGCCCCCGGACGCGTGACGGCGATCGATACCCACTGGATCTGGCAGGATGGCCAACGGCTGACCGAAGAGCCGCTGCAGATCGTCGACGGCCACGTCCGCGTCCCCGCGGCACCCGGGCTCGGTGTGAGGCTCGATCGCGCCGAGGTCGACAAGGCCCATCGGCTCTATCGCGAGCACGGCCTCGGGGCGCGAGATGACGCCCAGGCGATGCAGTTTCTGATCCCCGGCTGGACATTCGATCCGAAGCGGCCGGCGATGGTACGGTCCTGACGCCGGCGCGATCCGGGAGCGCGATGGTGACGACATCGCGGCGGTTGCGAATCAACGGACGCGTCCAGGGAGTAGGCTTCCGGTGGGCAATGGTCGACGAGGCGACCCGGCTCGGGGTTCGAGGCTGGGTCCGTAATCGTCGCGATGGGACGGTGGAGGCCCAGGTCGAGGGTACGGCCGAAGCCGTCGCTGCGCTGACGCGATGGGCCGGTCAGGGGCCGGCCGGGGCCCGCGTCGATCACGTCGATGCCGTCGACGGGCCCACCGAAAACGCCGTGGCGTTCGAGTCGCGGGCGACGGTCTGAAGGCGGTCGGCAGTCCGACGCGCGAACCCTGTCCGCGGGCCGAGGCTCGATAGCAGCCGTCAATCACCCGGCTGACCGACGGGCGCCGGCGGGGCTGCGCTGGCGCGACCGCGGGCCCGCAGCGCACCGGCGAACGAGAGCGCCAGTACGAGGATGCCGGCACCGGCGATCAGGAACACTGCCGCGAAGCCGGCGCGTTGCGCCAGCAGGGCCGCAGCGATCACGCCCAGCCCCTGGCCGACCCAGAGTCCGGTGGCGAACCACGAAAAGCCGGCACCGCGTGCAACCGTCGTCATCTGGCTCGCCTGGTTCTGCAGCGTGTTGTGCAGCATGTAGTAGCCGAGACCAGCCAGCAGTGGTGCGACGAAGATGACCAGCCGGCTCATCGCGGAGGCGGGCACGGCCAGCCAGAGCGCGACCATCGCCAGCGCGAACAGCGCCCCCCCCGCCACGGCCAGCCCGGTTCCACCGAGGCGGCCGAGCAGGCGGCGCGCATTGCTCGCGTAGACGATTCCGCCGAGGCCGAACAGCGCGACCGACAAGCCGGCTGCCGTCGGCGTGAAACCGTGGTCCGCCTGGACGAAGCTCGCGACCAGAGCCATCGCGCCGAACAGCAGGAAGCCTTCGAGCGCAGCGGTCATGATCAGTCTTCGCGGCCACCGCTCGGCGAGCAGTTGGCGCGATTGACGCGCGAAGGTGCCGACGATGCTGCCGCTGGCCGGGCGCGCACGGACGGCCTTGGCATCGATCCGCGCCTGGCGGTAGAGCATCACCGTCGCCAGGCCAAAGGCGATCGCGATCAGGACGAACGCCGCGCGCCAGCCGACCCAGTCGGCCAGCGACCCACCCGCGATCTGGCCGGCCGACATCCCCAACATCTGCCCGATCAGGTATCTCGCCAACACCGGCTGGCGGTCGGCGAAAGCGACGTTGTCGCCGATCCAGGCGAGTGACAGCGGGATCGACGCGCCGGCAAACGCTCCGGCGGCCACGCGCCAGGCCACCAGCCAGTCCAGCGTCGGCGACAGCGCACAGGCCACCGCGCAGAGGCCGGCGAGCGCCGCGGTGACGACGATCACGAGCAGCTTGCCGTAGCGATCACCGAGTGGGCCGAACAGGAACTGGCAGCAGCCGTAGGCGAGCGCGAATCCGGTCGTGGTCTGTGCTGCGCGCGCGAGCGGCACGGCGAACTGGGACGAGAACAACGGCAGCAACGGATCGCAGATCCGCATCGATGCGGCGCTCGCGAAGGCGCACAGCGACAGCAACGGGACGATGCCCCGACTGGCGCGGGTGTCGGAGGGACTCGGCAGGGACATTCGTGGCGAAGGAACCGCGCGGCGACGCGGCAGCGAAGGGAAGGAACCGCTCCGGCGACGCGGGAGGAAGGGCACCGCGCAGGCGCCGCGGGAGGGGCGACCAGCGGCGAGCATACCAAGGGGCCCTGGTGAAAAGCCGTAATCCCGGACAGGGTCGGCGCTCCGAGCGCGTATCCTGCGGAGGCGGCCGCCGTTGCGGCGGGCTCGCTACGGGCCGCGCACATGGGCGCTGGGTCGGCGTCTCTGGGTGGGCGTGTGCTGGGTCGGCGTGTGCTGGGTCGGGCGTGGCCGAATCGTCCGAGCATCGGGCCGCAGCGGGCGTCGGCCCCGGTCACAGGCACCGCGATTGCCGCGCTGCTCGCCCGCGGCGCTTTCGACCTCCAAATCAACTGCGCAGCACCGAAGCCAGGCTGCGACCAACGGGAGCCAGTCCTTGAAGCACGTCGACGAGTCACGCATCACCCCCGAGATCCTCGATATCTACGAACGGCTCAAGGCCGGCGAGGGTCGCGAGGCCGTCAACGAGACGAACGCCGGCCTGCTGATGTGGCTGGCGGCACGCGACGGCCACACGGTGCTGCAGGAAGAGTTGCGCGAGTGGAAGGCGAACTGAGGACAGCGGTAGCAAGCGGCAGGCGAACGGCCTCGAGGCGACCGATCGGCAGGCGAACGACCAGCAGGGGAGCGACAGGCAGGGGAGCGATCGCCAACGGGGCGGCGGGCAACGGAGCCGGAACGGCAGCGGCCGGCAGGGCAGCGGGCGGAACCCGGTGAGCGACGGGCTCGCGCCGCCACGGCTCTATTGGGCGATGGCGGTCATCATCTGCGGGGTCGCGCTGTCTGTCCTGGATGCGTCGCTGGTCAATGTCGCGTTGCCGTCGATCGCCGGCGACCTGGGCGCGACGCCGGCAGAGTCGATCCGGGTCGTCAATGCCTACCAGATCGCGATCGTGGTCGCGTTGCTGCCGCTGGCCACGCTGGGCGACAAGGTCGGCTACCGGCGGATCTACCGGATCGGACTGGCGCTGTTCATCGCCGCGTCGGTCGCCTGCCTGCTGTCGCGCTCGATCACGACGCTGGCGATCGCCCGCGCCGTCACGGGCCTGGGCGCGGCCGGGATCATGAGCGTCAACTCCGCCCTGGTGCGCATGATCTACCCGCGCCGGCTGCTCGGCCGCGGCATTGCGTTGAATGCCTTCGTGGTCGCCGGCGCCTCGGCGATCGGCCCCACGGTCGCGGCCGGGATCCTCGCCGTAGGCAATTGGCAGTGGCTGTTCTTCATCAACCTGCCGCTCGGCCTGCTGGCGCTGGCCGGCGCGTTGCATTTCCTGCCGCCCAGCGATCGATCGCCGGCGCCGTACGATTTTCTCAGCGCGGTGATGTCGGTCGCGACCTTCGGCCTGGTCTTCATCGGCCTCGACTCGCTCAGTCACCTGGACTTCGGTTGGCGGACGATGACGCTGCTGGCCGCGGGCCTCGTCATTGGTACGCTGTTCGTCCGGCGCCAGCTCGGGTTGCCGTTGCCGCTGCTACCGGTCGACTTGCTGCGGATACCGCTGTTCGGTCTGTCGATCGCGACGTCGATCTGTTCTTTCGCCGCGCAGATGATCGCCTTCGTCGCGATGCCGTTCTTCCTCCAGCACACGCTCGGCCGCACGGCGGTGGAGACCGGGCTGCTGATGACGCCGTGGCCGGTAGCGCTGATGGTCGTCGCGCCGTTGTCGGCGCGACTGCTCGACCGTTATCCGGCGGGCCTGCTCGGTGGCATCGGGCTGGGCGTGTTCGCCGCTGGATTGGCGGCACTGGCGCTGTTGCCGGCGGCGCCGCACTTCGCCGATGTCGGGTGGCGGATGGCGCTCTGCGGGGTCGGCTTCGGCCTGTTCCAGGCCCCGAACAATCACACCATCCTCACCTCGGGGCCCGTCCACCGTAGCGGTGGCGCCAGCGGGATGCTCGGCACGGCCCGGCTCACGGGTCAGACGCTGGGCGCGACGATGGTCGCGTTATCGTTCGCCGTGATGCCCGGCCGCATCCGGGTCGTGATGCTCGTGGCCGCCACGCTCGCGGCCATCGGCGCGATCGTCTCCGCACTGCGCGTCAGGGCCGCGCGGCCGACGCCGGAACCGAAGTCGTCGACGCCATGAACCGCGGGCATCAGCGCCCGCCGAATCCGCTGGCGCCGCCGGTCGTCGACTCGCTTCCGACTGCCGGCCCCGGCGATACGGTGGCTTGGCGAGCCCGGAATATCGAGGCTCGAGTATCGCGTGGCGCCGCGGCAGAGTACCGGTACCGCCCGCGCCCGAGGTTGCTGGATGCTGTTCTCCTCGCTTCGATCGACGATCGGTTGCGCCTGCCTGCTGGGCGGGCTGACGATCGCCGCCGGGCCGACACTGATCGGCACGCTGCCGGTCGACGCCGCGTCGGCGCCGTTCAGCGCGGTGCTGGTGGCCTTCCTCGGTCTGGCGATCGGGTTGGTCCTGCGCCAGTTGGTCCTGCGCCGCCTCGATCGGGTGCTGAAGGAGCAGAAGGCCGAGAACCTGCGCTTCGACACCGCCATCAACAACATGACACAGGGCCTGTGCTTCTTCGATGGCCAGCGCCGCCTGATCGTCTGCAACAACCGCTACGCCGATCTCTACAAGCTGTCGCGCGACATGGTGCGTCGGGGGACCACGTTGGCAGAGATCGTCGACCACCGGTTTGCGGCAGGCAGCTTTCCGGACATGAGCCGTGATGACTACCTGAAGTGGCGCGAGTCGATCGCCGTCGCCGACAAGGCGTCGGACACCGTGTCGACGCTGAAGGATGGCCGGACGATCGCCATCCACCATGAACCGATGCCCGACGGTGGCTGGGTCGCGACCCACGCCGACATCACGGAGCAGTGCCGCACGCAGGCCCAGATCGAGCGGATGTTGCGTCACGATGCGCTGACCGGCCTGCCCAATCGGCTGCTGTTCCGTGAACACCTGAACGAAGCCCTGCAGCGCAAGCGCATCGCCGGCCATTCGCTGGCGGTGCTGTGCATCGATCTCGACCGTTTCAAGGAGGTCAACGACACGCTCGGGCATCCGGTCGGCGACCAACTCCTGCGTGCTGCGGCCCAGCGCCTGAACGAGTGTGTTGGCCAGAACGACCTGGTGGCGCGCCTCGGTGGAGACGAGTTCGCCATCGTCCAGACGGAGGCCACGCAGCCGATCGAGGCGCGCGCGCTTGCCGATCGGCTGGTGCGCGTGATGGCGGCGCCGTTCCGGCTCGAGGGACACCAGGTGGTCGTCGGAGTCAGCGTCGGCGTGGCAGTCGTAGCGGGCGATACCGTCGGCGACCCCGACGAACTGCTGAAGGAGGCCGACCTGGCCATGTACGAAGCCAAGGCCGGCGGCCGCGGCAAGTACAGCGTCTTCACGCCCGAGATGGGCGCGCACGTTCAGGGGCGGCGGTGGCTCGAGAACGACCTTCGCGCGGCCGTGGACCGCGGCGAGTTCGAGCTTTTCTTTCAACCGATCGTCGGGCTGGCCGATCATCGCGTCCGTGCTTTCGAGGCACTGCTGCGCTGGCATCACCCCAGTCGCGGCCTGGTGATGCCGGACCAATTCATCGCGCTGGCCGAGGAGACCGGCCTGATCGAGGCCATCGGCGCCTGGGTGCTGAAGGACGCCTGTTCCCGCGCCGCGCAGTGGCCGTCGCGGGTGGGAATCGCCATCAACCTCTCGCCGGTGCAACTCAGGAGCGGCAACCTGATCGCCGTCGTGCAGGCCGCGCTGCAGGCCTCGGGGCTGTCGCCGACTCGTCTCGAACTGGAAATCACCGAGTCGGTGCCCCTGGCCGGAAACTCGCACAATCTGGCGATGCTGCATGAGCTGCGCGCGCTCGGCGTTCGCATTTCGCTCGACGACTTCGGGGTCGGCTATTCGTCGCTCGGTTACCTGCGGACCTTTCCGTTCAACAAGATCAAGATCGACCGGTCGTTCGTGCGCGACGTCGCCGGCAATCGCGACGCCGCGGCGATCGTGCGCGCGGTCACGACCCTGGGCGAAGACCTCGGCATGGCGATCACCGCCGAAGGCGTCGAGACCGATGAGCAGTGGCGCCTGGTCCGCGAGCTGGGATGCGAAGAGGCCCAGGGCTACTTCATCAGCAGGCCACGGCCGGCCGGCGAGGTCGATGCGATCCTGAAGATCGACAGCCGCCTTGCCGTGGTCAGGGCTTCCGCTCCGTGCTGAGGCATGTGGCTCCTCGCGCGCCTCGGCAAGCGCGCAAGCGCCTCAGCCAGCGCTCGCGCGCATCAGCCAGCGCTCACGCGCCTAAGCTAACGCTCAAGCGCCTCACTCAGGCGCTGCCCCCCATCGACTTGTAGACCGATTGCTCGAAGCCGTAGAAAAGCGGCAGCGCCTTGGTGTCGGCAAACGGCAGGATCTGCGTCAGGTAGACACCGCAAACGTTCCTGGTCGGGTCGATCCAGTAGTAGGTGTTGGCCAGTCCTGCCCAGGCCAGGCTGCCGGCGGAGCGGCCGGTCGGGGCGCGTTCGTCGTTGATCATGAACGACAACCCCCAGCCCTTCGGCATGCCGGGAAAGAACTCGGCGTCAAGGGTGGCCGTCGGTATTGCCGTCTTCAGCATCCGCACCCGTGTGGCACCCATGGCGTTCTTCGACATCAGTGCCACCGTCTCGGGCTTGAGAACCTGGTTGCCGTTCCCCTTGCCCTGGTCGAGGATCATCCGCGTGAACTTCAGGTAGTCACCGGCGGTCGAGTACAGCCCGCCGCCACCCATCTCGAACTCGGGATCCTGGGGGACCTCGAGCTCGATCGGAGCCAGCTTGCCGTCGTCGCCGCGCTGGTGAATCCGGGCCAGCCGCGGGCGCATCTCGGGCGTGATGCGAAACGCGCTGTCGTTCATGCCCAGGGGCATGAACAGATGATCCTTCAGGTAGGTGCCCAGCCGCTTGCCGCTCACCGCCTCGACCATCTTGCCGGCGTAATCGATGCCGATACCGTACTCCCAGCGGTCGCCGGGATCGGCCACCAAGGGGGTGGTCAGAGCTGCGTTCTGGCACGTCAGAACCGGCGGCACGTCCTTGACCTTCATGTAGCGGCCGATATCGGTGTTCCACAGGTCGTACGAGAAGCCCGCGGTGTGGGTGAGAAGGTGACGCAGCGTCACGGGTCGCTTCGGCGCACGCAGCCGCGGCGCGTCGCCGTCCCAGCCGTCGAGCACCTGCACCTTGCCCAGTTCGGGTATCACACGGCTTGCCGGCTCGTCGAGCGAGAGCTTGCCCTGCTCGACCAGCTGCATGGCCGCGGTACCGGTCAGCGCCTTGGTCATCGACGCGATCCAGACCACCGTATCGAGCGTCATCGCGCTGTCCTGGCCAAGAATTCTCTTGCCGAACGCGCCTTCGTAGATCAGGCCGTCACGTGTGGCGGCCACCGCGATCACACCGGGCACGTCGCCCGCGTCGACGGCCTTTCTGAGCAGCGGGTCGACCTCGGCGGCCAGCGACGCCGATGCGCCGTGGACACGCGCTGCTGCGGTGCCCACGGCCAGCGTCATGCCCGACTTCAGGAACGAACGACGATCGGTTTTCATTCGGCTCCTCCCTCCAAGTCGCTCACCCCGCGTCATTGCAGGGCCGCGCTGATCGTACCCCTAGCCAGTCGCCGTTGCGACAGCTACGTCAGCTCGTGGACTCGATGCGAGTGAGGGGAATCGGATCGGCTGTCGGTTCCCGCAGCCAGTACTGCAACCCTCCCCGAACCCTTTTCAGGGTGCAGCCACCGTCACCGAGTCGGCGGCCAGCGCCTCGCGAATCCGCTTGACGAAGGCCAGCGCCCCAGGCTGGTCGCCATGGATGCAGAGGGTGTCGGCGCGCACGGCGATGTCCTTGCCCGACTGCGCCCGAACGCGGCGCTCGAGCACCATCCGCCGGACCTGGGCCACCGACTGTTCGGCGTCCTCGATCATCGCGCCGGGGAGGGTGCGCGGCGTCAGGCTGCCGTCGTCCTGGTAGGAGCGATCGGCGAACACTTCCGATGCGACGCGCAATCCGGCCCGCTCGGCAGCGCCGATGTGCTCGCTCCCGGCCAGGCCATAGAACACCAGCGATGGGTCGACGTCACGGACCGCGCGTGCCAGCGCATCGGCCAGCGCGGCGTCGCGTGCCGCTACGTTGTAGAGCGCGCCGTGGGCCTTGACGTGCGCCAGCCGCCCACCGAGGGCCGAGGCGAAGGCGGCCAGTGCGCCGATCTGGTAGACGACGATCGCGTAGGCCTCGTCGGACGTGATCTGCATCGGCCGACGGCCGAATCCGGCCAGGTCCTGGAAACCGGGATGGGCGCCGACCTTGACGCCGCGCTCGAACGCCGCGGCCACGGTCTTCTGCATCGTCCGCGGGTCGCCGGCATGGAATCCGCAGGCGATATTGGCCGACGTGACATGGTCGAGGATCGCGATGTCGTCGCCCATCTTCCAGGCGCCGAAGCTCTCGCCCATGTCGCAGTTGAGGTCGATCGTCGCTGCTGCGTTCGTCCTTGCGTTCACGTTCATCACCTCGTCGTCATGACCCCTTGCGCGCGGCCACGTTGCCCATGATCGATCGGATATGACTGTACTCGCGTTCGCGCGCGAGCAGGATCCGCTGGGCATCGGCCAGCGCGATCGGCGCGAACCGCAGTCGGCGGTGCGGCGCCATCTGCGCCAGAACCCTCAGGTCGGCACTGGCGACCTCGCCGAACTTCGGATAGCCGCCAGCCGTCTGCCGGTCGGCCATCAGCACGATCGGGAGGCCGTCGGGGGGAACCTGGATCGTTCCGAAGGTCACGGCCTCCGAGATCATCTCGGTCTGCTTCGCCCGCTCGAGCGTAGGACCCTCGAGCCGATAGCCCATCCGGTCCGACTGCAGCCCGATACGGTATTCGGAGGCGAACAGGCGCTCGCGCGCGTCGTCGGTGAACAGCGACTGCTGGGCGCCGGCGATCACGCGGACGGTCTCGACCTCGGCCGTCGCCACGGGCGGGACCACGATCGGCGACGGCGCGAGCACCATGGCGCTGGACACCGAACGCGAGAAGTCGGTCGGCGTCGGTGGCGGCGCGCAATGGCGGCGCGCCGGATGCGGTGGCGCGTCGAGCCGGTCGCCTGTTGCCAGCGCCCGGCCACCGAGGCCACCGAAGCCGCCGCGCAGGTAGGTGCTGCGGCTGCCCATCACCGCTGGCACGTCGAAGCCGCCACAGACGGCCAGGTAGGCATGAAGGCCATTTCGCGGCGAACCGAAGTCGATCCGCGCGCCCTGGCGCAACCAGACCGGGCGCCCATGAGGGAGTGGCTCGGTACCGGTCCGGCCCGAAACGGTCGGCGCCAGGTCGGCGCCGCAGATCGCAACCCGCAGCGGCCGGTGCAGCAGCAGGCTCGGGCCTGCCAGGACCATCTCGAGCGTCGCGTCGTTCTCGTCGTTGCCGAGCAGCGCGTTGGCCAGCCGGTGCGACCATTCGTCCATCGCACCGCCGACGAGGACGCCGTAGCGCTGGAAGCCGTAGCGACCGAGATCCTGGACGGCGGCCAGCGCGCCGGGCTTGACGACCTCGAAGGTCACGATGACGCCTTTGGTGGCGCGACGGCGGCGGCCGTCGTGGGTGGCTCGGATGTTGGCCGCGCGGGTGGCTGCCCGGGTGGCCGCTCGGGCGGCTGCGCGCGTGGCTGCGCGCGCGGCGCCGACTGCAGCGCCTCGAAGGTTTCGTCGTCGATCGGCTCGAACTGCAACCGGTCGCCGGGCCGCAACAGACACGGCGGGTCGCCGCCGGGGTCGAACAGCGTCAACGGCGTGCGGCCGATGAGGTTCCAGCCGCCGGGCGTCTCGAAGGTGTAGATGGCCGTCTGGTCACGGGCGATCGCCACCGTCCCCGGGGCGATCCGCGTCCGCGGCGTCTTGCGCCGCGGCATCGACAACCGCGGATCGAGTCCGCCGATATACGGAAACCCGGGCGAGAAACCGAGCATGTAGACGCGATGCGCCGACCCCGTGTGGGCTGCGATCACCCCGTCCGGCGACAGGCCGGTGGCGTCGGCAACGACCTGCAGATCGGGTCCGAAACGTCCGCCGTAGCGAACCGGGATCCGGACCAGCCGGTCATCGCCTGCCGCCTCGGTGGCGGGCTCGGCGAGCAGCGCGGCGATCCGCGCCTCCAGCCGTTCGTACGGCGATTGCCAGGCCGGCCTGGTGCCGTGCGGCGCCCGCGATCGTGCCGCGGCCGCCGACCCGCGCTCCGCGCTGCCGCCATCGGCGATTCGCTCCGGGCGGTAATAGACCGCGACCGAGCAGAACGCCGGGACCACGTCGACCACTCCAGCGATCGCCGCCGCCAGCAGCCGCTCGGCTGTCGTGCGCACGGTCCGATTGATGATCGGATCGACGCGCTCCTCGAACGCGACGATCAGCGCCCGGTCGCCCAGCGGCATTATCCGCCATCGATTCGTTCCGGCCCCGGCGGTCGTCCCTTCGTCGTCGTGCACTGTCACGCCGCCTCCAGGTCGGCGCCGAGGAAGCCGCCCGACTGGCGCTGCCACAATCGCGCATAGATCCCGTCGTGCTCGAGCAGTGCCGCATGGGTCCCCTGTTCGACGATCCGCCCGGAGTCGATGACGACGAGTCGATCCATCCGCGCGATCGTCGACAGCCGATGAGCGATCGCGATCACGGTCTTGCCTTGCATCAGTGTCTCGAGTTGCTCCTGGATCGCCGCCTCGATCTCCGAGTCGAGCGCCGACGTGGCCTCGTCGAGGACGAGGATCGGCGCATCCTTGAGGATCACGCGCGCGAGCGCCACGCGCTGGCGCTGTCCGCCGGACAGCTTGACGCCGCGCTCGCCGGCGTGGGCATCGAACCCGGTCCGGCCCATCCAGTCGCGCAGGTCGGCGATGAATTCGCTGGCGTGGGCGCGATGGGCGGCGGCCCGGACCTGTGCGTCGCCGGCGGTCGGACGTCCGTAGCGGATATTGTCGGCGATCGATCGGTGAAGCAGCGACGTATCCTGCGTCACCATGCCGATTGCCGCCCGCAGGCTCTCCTGGGTGACGGTGGCGATATCCTGGCCGTCGATCGCGATCACGCCCGATTCGATGTCGTGGAAGCGCAGCAGCAGGTTGACCAGCGTCGACTTGCCCGCGCCCGAACGGCCAACGAGGCCGATCCGTTCGCCGGCGGCGATGGTGAGCGAGAAACGGTCCAGGACCGGGCGGGTGTTGCCGGGATAACGGAACGTGACGTCGTCGAACGCGACCTCGCCGCGCGAGACCTCGAGCCGACCGGCACCGTCGCGATCGACGAGCTGATGCGGGACGGCGATCGACTGCATCCCCTCCTGGACCGTGCCGAGATTCTCGAAGATGCCGGCGATCTCCCACGAGACCCAGCCCGACATGTTCGAGATCTGCCAGGTCAGCGGCAGCGCCATCGCCACGACGCCGGCATCGATCCGGCCGCTGGCCCAGAGCCCGATCCCGGTGGCCGCCGTGCTGACGACGAGCGTGGCGTTGAGGAACGCCAGCGTCGCCATGAAGCCGGTGGTGAGCCGCATGTGTTCGGTGATCCGGCGGCGGTGGTCGGCGAATGCCTCGGCGACATAGGCGTCCTCGTCGGCAGCGCGGGCGAAGAGCTTGACGGTGAGGATGTTCGAATAGCTGTCCACGATCCGCCCGATCAGCGCCGAGTTGCCCTCGGACGTGCGCCGCGCGCGGTCACGCATCCGCGGGACGAACCAGCCGAGGAAGGCGAGGTAGCCGATCGACCAGACCAGCGTCGGGATCGCCAGGCGCCAGTCGGCGACCCCGAGGATGCCGAGCGATACGATGCCGAACGACAGGATGTACCAGACCGAGCGGATCACCGAGGTTGCGCTCTCGCGCATCGAGTAGCCGGTCTGCATCACGCGGCTGGCGAGCCTGCCGGCGAAGTCGTTCTGGAAGAACGGCCAGCTCTGGCGGACGACGTGCCAGTGGCTCTGCCAGCGGATCATCTGGGTGATCCCGGGCGTCACCGCGATGTGGCGGAACAGGCTGTCGAGCAGGATCATCGCCGGTCGGCCGACGAGGATGCCGATGGCGATCAGCACCAGTACCGGCGCCGATCGCTCGAGCGCGGCCAGTCGATCGGGCGATTCGACGAGATTGACCAGCCGGCCGATGAGGATCGGGATCAGCGTGTCGAGCAGCGCGATCCCGAGCGAGGTCAGGAACATCGCCGCGAACAGGCCGCGAGCCTGGCCGAGGAAGTGGCGATAGAACCCGAGCAGATCCGCCGGGGGACCGCTCTGGCGCGTCGCCGCAGGCGGCGGCAGCAGCCCGGGGATCAGCGATTCGAAGAAGGGGAACTTCAGAGGTTACGGGTGTTGAACGTGTCGCATTGGTCGACCGCGCCGCTCTGCAGCCCGGTGCGGAACCAGCGCACGCGCTGCGTTGACGAACCGTGGGTGAACGACTCGGGCACGACGACGCCCTGCGTGCTGCGCTGGATATGATCGTCGCCAACGGCAGCGGCCGCCCCCATCGCCTCTTCGATGTCACCGGTATCGAACCAGTTTCGCGCGCGCTGCGAGTGGTGGGCCCAGATGCCGGCGTAGCAGTCGGCTTGCAGTTCGAGCCGGACCGACAACTGGTTGTACGCGGCTTCGCTCAGCCGGCTGCGCGCCGACTGGACCTTGTCCATCTGGCCGGTGATGTTCTGGATGTGATGGCCGACCTCGTGGGCGATCACGTATGCCTGCGCGGTATCGCCGGCGGCGCCGAGCCGGTCGCGCAGGATCCGATAGAACGCCAGGTCGATATAGACCCGCTGGTCGCCAGGGCAGTAGAACGGTCCGGCCGCGGCGTTACCGGTCCCGCAGGCGGTCGGCGTCATGCCGGTGTAGAGGACGAGCTTCGGTGCCGGATAGCGGTTGCCGGAGGCGGAGAACAGGCTGCTCCAGACCTGCTCGGTGCTGCCGAGGACGACGGCCACGAAGCTGCGAGCCGGGTCGTCAGCCTGGACTCCGGGTCGGCCCGGTTGACCGGGCGGTGCTTCCGGCGCGCGGCCCTGCGGTTGCTCGACTACAACCGGGTTGCCGCCGCTGAATATCTCGAGGATCGTCAGCGGATTGATACCGAACAGCCAGCCCCCGAGCAGCGCGATGACGATGGTGCCGATCCCGATACCGCCGGTCCGCAGGCCACCGGGCATACCGAAACCTCCGCCTTGGCCGCGCCGGTCCTCGACGTTGTCGCTTTCCTGCTCGCCTTCCCAGCGCATGGCCGTGACTCCCGAGACGGTTCGACCACCATGATACGGGCGGGGGGAAATCTCGGGAGGCGCCCGAAGCCGCCGGCGTTGCCGGAGCCGACGTTGCGCCGGGTCAGGTCGAGGCGAGACGATCAGGGCGAGGCGAGACGATCAGGGCGAGTCGAGATCATCAAGTCGCGTCCGGGCGCTCAGGTCGAGACGATCCCGTCCGTTGCCGGCGCGCCGGTTTCGAGCGCCGCGCTCATCGCCGGCGGACCGCCGGTTGTCGCCGTTGCCGCCGCCGCCGGCGGCAGGTACTGGTGCGCGAGCGCGATGAAGGCCCGCGTCGAAGCAGCCGCCGCGAATGCCGGGCCGAGTTCGTCGGCCATCACCGCGGCTACTGCCGGGGCCGCGTCGGCAGCCGCCCGGGCGTCGAGGAAAAGCAGCCGGTTGCGTCGCGCGAGCACATCCTCGACCTGGCGGGCGAACTCATGGCGCACCGCGAACCGGACCATCGCCTCGCTCAGTCCCGGCGCAAGCCAGCGACCGGCACCGGGCAGGGCTTCGACTGCGGCAGCATCGGTGCCATACGGTCGATCCACGGTTGGATTTCCTTGCGACAACGGATCCGGGTCTGTGGCGCCCGCGGCTCGCTGCCCCGCGCCGTGCAACGGCAGATGCTGCGTGCGGCCGGCGGGACGCACCGGCAGACCGGCCCGGGTCATGCAGATTTCGAGCACGTCCTCGGCCATGGCCCGGTAGGTAGTCCATTTGCCGCCGGTGACGGTGACCAGCCCCGATGGCGAGACCAGCACCGTGTGCTCGCGCGACAGCGCCTTCGTGACCGCGACGACCTCGTCGCCGTGGCGGACCAGCGGGCGCAAGCCGCCCCAGATCGAGCGCACGTCCATCAGCCGCGGCGCACGGTCGAGGTAGCGGGCCGATTCGTCCAGCACGAAGGCGATCTCCTCGTCGAGAGCCCGTGGTTCGAGCGCCAGGTCATCGCGCGGCGTGTCGGTCGTTCCGAGCACGACCTTGCCAAGCCATGGCACAGCGAACAGGACGCGACCGTCGCCGGTACGCGGGATCAGCAGCGCCTGGTCGCCCGGGAGGAAATCGCTGTCGACGACGAGATGGATCCCCTGGCTCGGCGAGACCAGCGCGCGGCTCGTCGGATCGTCGAGCCGGCGCACGGCGTCGACCCAGACACCGGTGGCGTTGACGACGCAACGCGCGCCGACCTCGAGTCGTCGGCCGCGCTCGAGTTCGTCGACGACCACTCCGGCGACGCGCCGGTTGCCCGTCGCCTGCCGCAACAGGCCCGTCACCCGACAGCGGTTGAGGACGACCGTGCCGAGGTCCTCCGCCGTTCGGGCCAGCGCCAGCGCGAGCCGCGCATCGTCGAACTGACCGTCCCAGTAGCGGATGCCGCCTACCAGCCGGTCACGGCGGACCCCGGGGAGGGCCGCGACGGTACGGGCGCGATCGAGATGCTCGGTGTCGGCCAGCCCCTCGCGCGCGGCGAGCCAGTCATAGGCTTTCAGACCGGCGCCGTAGAACCAGCGGTCGATCCAGGCGCCACGGGCGCCGTAAAGCGGCATCACGAACGCCAAGGGTCGGGCCAGGTGGGGGGCGTTGCGCAACACCGTGCCGCGCTCGTGCAGCGCCTCGCGGACCAGCGCGATGTTGCCTTGGGCCAGATAGCGGACACCGCCGTGCAGCAGCTTGGTGGCGCGCGACGATGTCCCCTTGGCGAAGTCGTCGGCCTCGAATAGCGCCACCGACAAGCCGCGGGCCGCGGCATCGACGGCCACGCCCAGGCCGGTGGCCCCGCCTCCGATCACCACCAGATCGAACGGCTTGCTGCCCGCCAGCCGCTCGACCATGGCCGGACGCGGATCGTTTGACATCCGGATACTTTCTCATACCCTTCGAGGCACGCCGATCCGATTCGATATCCGACGCCGACGGAGCCCCCAGTCATGACCGCCCATGTCCTCGCCATCGACCAGGGAACCACGAGCTCGCGCGCGATCGTGTTCGACGGGGAATTCCGTCCCGTGGCCATCGGCCAGCGGGAGTTCGAACAGCACTTTCCGAACTCGGGATGGGTCGAGCACGAACCCGAGGATCTCTGGCGCACGACGATCGCGACGGCCCGGGAAGCCCTGGCCAAGGCCGGTCTGGTCGCGGCCGACATCGCCGCCATGGGGATCACCAATCAGCGCGAGACCGCCGTGGTCTGGGATCGGCAATCGGGCCGCGCCATCGCCCGCGCCATCGTCTGGCAGGATCGGCGCACCGCGGACCAGTGCGAGACGCTCAAGGCCCGCGGCCTCGAGCCGATGTTTACCGAGCGCACCGGCCTGCTGCTCGATCCCTATTTCTCCGGGACCAAGATCGCTTGGCTGCTCGACCACGTCCCGGGGGCGCGGGCGCTGGCCCGCGACGGCAAGCTCGCCTTCGGCACCGTCGACAGCTGGCTGCTCTACCGCTTCACCGGCGGACGACGCCACGTCACCGATGCCACCAATGCCTCGCGAACGCTGCTGTTCGACATCTCGCGCAACGACTGGGACGACGACCTGCTCGCCGCGCTCGATATCCCGCGATCGATGATGCCCGAGGTGCTCGATTGCGCGGCCGAGTTCGGCACCACCGACGCCGCGCACTTCGGCTCGCCGATCGCGATCCGCGGCGTTGCCGGCGACCAGCAGGCTGCGACGATCGGGCAAGCCTGCTTCGAACCCGGGATGGTCAAGTCGACCTATGGAACCGGTTGCTTCGCCGTGCTCAACACCGGGACCGAGCGGGTCCGATCGCGCAATCGCCTGCTCGGGACCATCGGCTATCGGTTGGCCGGCCGCTGTCACTATGCACTCGAGGGCTCGATCTTCGTGGCCGGGGCGTCGATCCAGTGGTTGCGCGATGGCCTCGGCGTGATCGAACAGGCGTCGCAGTCCGATGCCATGGCCGCGCGCGCCGATCCGAACCAGTCGGTCTATCTCGTTCCGGCCTTCACCGGCCTCGGCGCGCCGCATTGGGATCCACAGGCCCGCGGCGCGCTGTTCGGACTGACGCGCGCGACCGGCCCCGACGAACTGGTCCGGGCGGCGCTGCAAGCGGTCTGTTTCCAGACGCGCGATCTGGTCGATGCGATGCATGCCGACTGGTCCGGCCATGCCGGCGTGGCCGAAGCGACGGTGCTCCGGGTCGATGGCGGGATGGTGTCCTCGAACTGGACGCTGCAGCACCTGGCCGACATCCTCGATGCCCCGGTCGACCGCCCCGAGGTTCTGGAGACGACGGCGCTTGGGGCTGCCTGGCTGGCCGGTATGCAGAGTGGCGTCTGGCCGGACCAACGCGGATTCGCGGCCAGCTGGCGCCTCCAACGCCGTTTCGAGTCGAGAATGGCCGCCTCGGAACGCGAGAGGCTGCTCGCTGGCTGGCGGGACGCGATCAGGCGCACGATCACGTCAACCATACGCTGAGGCCAGCCGTTGAGCCCTTATCTGCGCAAGCAGATACCTTCTCCTAAGACGACACTCTGTCTTGATCCGCGCCCAACCCCCGGTTGTGCGCGGTTTTTTTCGTGCCTTGGGCCCCGGGGCCGCTTTCGGGCTTCGCCCGTAGCGTGCACGTAAGCGGCACGATGCTTGCCACTTGGTCACGCTGGCCCGCGATCTCCATGGGGCCACTGCGGGCCGCGTTCACCGCGGCGACGACAGTGGCGGCAGGTTCCGCACCCCGCTTCCTATAATGCGGTGGGGCCCCTAGCTCATGGTGGTTAGAGCATCCGACTCATAATCGGCAGGTGCCGGGTTCGACTCCCGGGGGGCCCACCCGCTCGACCATCGACGGGTGACACTTGGCTGAGGAACATTCTGGCGGCGGCACCGGGACCCGTTCCGGGACCAAGATGGGACGGCGCTGGCCTTGGATCCTCGGAATCATCGTCGTCCTGCTGGCGGTCGTCGTGGCCGTCTGGGACTGGAACTGGTTCAAGGGTCCGATCGAGCGCCAGGTCTCGGCGGCCACCGGCCGCGAATTCCGGATCGAGGGCGACTTGCGGGTCGATCTCGGCCGCACGATCAATGTCGGCGCCGACGGTATCCGGCTGGCGAATGCTCCGTGGTCCGATGAGCCCGATATGGCGCGTATCGCCAAGCTCGATGTCGGCATCAATTTCTGGCCGCTGTTCCGCGGGCAGGTCGAATTGCCCTATGTCCGCATCGAGCAGCCGTCGATCGTGGCCGAGCGCAACGCGAAAGGCGAGGCAAACTGGGAGTTCGGCGCGCGCGACGAACCGAAGCAATCTGGCGACACGCCGATGGCACTTCCGAAGATCGGCGAACTGACGATCCTGGATGGGAGGGTCCGCTATCGCGAACCGGAGACCGAAGTCGACGTTACCGTCGCCAGTCAGGTCGAGGAGAAACGACAGGGCGAGGAGAAAGTCCAGGGCGAGGAGAAACGCCAGGTCGACGAGAAACGCCAGGGCGACGAGAAACGGGCGGACGCCGGCACCGCGCAGAGAGATCCGGTCCACGCCGGCGCTGCGGCCAGTGCGCCGCTCGACATCAAGGGTGGCGGCCGCTATCGGGGCCAGCGTTTCATGCTCGACGCCCGTGTCGACTCGCCGCTCGACATCCAGCGTACCGACCGGCCCTATCGGATGCGCGTCGATGCGCGCGCCGGTGCCACCAAGGCCGCCGCCTCGGGCGAGATCCTTCATCCGCTGCAACTCGAAGATTTCTCGATGCGGATGGCGATGTCCGGCCCGAACCTGGCGGAGCTGACGAAGCTCGCCGGCGTGGCCCTGCCCGAGACACCGCCGTACTCGGTCGACGGGCATCTGGGGCGCCGCGGCTCGGTTTTCAGCTACGAGAACTTCAAGGGCAAGTTGGGCGACAGCGACATCGGCGGAAATGTCTCCTACGAGCCGCGACCGACGCGGCCGATGCTGCGGGCCGACCTGAAGTCCAGTCGGCTCGACCTCGATGATTTGGCCGGCCTGCTCGGCGTCCCGCCGTCGGGGAAGAAAGGAGAAACCGCATCGGCCAAGCAGCGGGCCGCGGCAGAGAAGCAAGCAGAGCGCGCGCGCGTCCTGCCCGATAAGCCGTACGACCTCGAAAAGCTGCGCTCGATCGACGCCGACATCCGCTTTCGCGCCACGCGGATCAACGCGCCGTCTCTGCCGATCAGCGCGATCGACACCCATCTGCGCCTCGACGCCGGCCGGCTGCGCCTCGATCCGCTCGAGGCCGGCGTGGCCGGGGGCCGCGCCCAGGGCAACATCGGGCTCGACGCGAGCGGCAATCCGATCAAGGCAACGACGCGGCTCCAACTGCGCAACCTCGAGCTGCCGAAACTGGCACCCGGTGCGCAGAGCCTCGCCGATTCGGCCGGGAAGCTTGCGGGCACGATCGATTTCACCGGGCGTGGGAACTCGGTCGCGGCGATGCTCGCATCGGCGAACGGCAACGT
>JBEVJQ010000472.1:0-9975 GCA_040510055.1 Burkholderiaceae bacterium
GGCACGATGGGCGGCGGCATCGCGATGAACTTCGCCAATGCCGGGATCCCTGTGATGATCCTCGAGACCAAGCAGGAAGCGGTCGACAAGGGACTGGCCACGATTCGCAAGAACTACGAGAACACGGCGAAGAAGGGCAGGATCAGCGCCGAGGACGTCGAGAAGCGAACCGCGCTGGTCAAGCCGACCCTTTCCTACGACGACATCAAGGACGCCGACATCGTGATCGAGGCGGTGTTCGAGGACATGGGCGTCAAGGAGACGGTGTTCAAGCAACTCGACCAGACGATGAAGCCCGGGGCGATCCTCGCGACCAACACCTCGACGCTCGATGTCGACAAGATCGCCGCGTTCACGAAGCGGCCGCAGGACGTGGTCGGGCTGCACTTCTTCAGCCCGGCCAACGTGATGAAGCTGCTCGAGGTGGTCCGCGGCAAGAAGACGGGCAAGGACGTCTTGGCCACGGTGATGAAGCTTGCGAAGAAGATCCGCAAGACGGGCGTCATCTCCGGCGTCTGCGATGGCTTCATCGGCAATCGGATGCTCGAGCAGTACTCACGCCAGGCCGGTTACATGCTCGAGGAGGGAGCGACCCCGCAGCAGGTCGACCGCGCGATCGAGAAGTTCGGCTTCGCGATGGGGCCGTTCCGGATGAGCGACATGGCCGGCAACGACGTCGGCTGGTACATCCGCAAGCGCCGCTACCAGGAGCGGCCCGAGATGAAGTATCCGAAGGTCGCCGACAAGATCTGCGAACTCGGCCGCTTCGGCCAGAAGACAGGTGCCGGTTTCTACCGCTATGCCCCCGGCAAGCGCGACGCGATTCCCGATCCCGAGGTCGACAAGCTGATCGACGAGCACCGCAAGGACCTCGGGATCACGGCGCGCAAGCTTTCGGACGACGAGATCGTCCACCGGCTGGTGTTCGCGCTGGTCAACGAGGGCGCGAAGATCCTCGAGGAGGGAATCGCGCAGCGTGCCTCGGACATCGACATGATCTACCTGACCGGCTACGGCTTCCCGCTCCATCGCGGCGGTCCGATGCTCTATGCCGACCAGGTCGGCCTCTACAACGTCGCCGACCGGATGGCCCGGTTCGGCCGCAACCCGCACGGCGACTCGTCCTTCTGGAAGCCGGCGCCGCTGCTGGCCAAGCTTGTGGCCGAGGGCAAATCGTTCAACGGCTGATCGCCGCCGCCGGGGCCGACACCCGGCCGATGGTTGTCGAATCGAGGGAGTTAGGACATGCGTGAAGCAGTGATCGTTTCGACGGCGCGTACCGGGCTCGCCAAGAGCTGGCGCGGCGCCCTGAACATGACCCATGGCGCCACGATGGGCGGCCATGTCGTCCAGGCCGCGCTCGAGCGCGCCGGGATCGAGCCGGGCGAAGTCGAGGACGTGCTGATGGGCTGCGCGACGCCCGAGGGCGCGACCGGCTCGAACATCGCGCGCCAGATCGCGCTCGCGGCCGGCTGCCCGGTCACGGTCGGCGGCGCCACCGTCAACCGCTTCTGCTCGTCGGGGCTGCAGACGATTGCGATGGCCGCCCAGCGCATCATCGCCGGCGAGGGCGACGTCTACGTCGCCGGCGGAGTCGAGTCGATCTCGTGCGTGCAGAACGAAGCCAATCGGCACATGATCCAGGATCCGGCGCTGAAGAAGAAGAAGCCGGAGATCTACTGGAACATGGTCCAGACGGCCGAGCAGGTGGCCAAGCGTTACCAGATCCCGCGCTCGAAGATGGATGAGTACGGCGCCCGCAGCCAGCAACGGGCCTGCGCCGCGGCCGAGGCCGGCAAGTTCAACGACGAGATCGTGCCGATCACCGTCGAGATGGGCGTCGCCGACAAGGCCACCGGGATGCTGACCACCCGCCAGGTCACGCTGGCCGACGACGAAGGGCGGCGAGCGGGCACCACGGTAGAGGCCGTGGCCCAGATCAAGCCGGCGATGCCGGGCGGCGTGATCGCCGCCGGCAATGCCAGCCAGTTCTCCGATGGCGCCGGTGCCTGCGTCGTCATGGACGCGCAGCTGGCCGAGAAGAAGGGGCTGAAGCCGCTCGGCTGGTTCCGTGGCTTCGCCGTCGCGGGCTGCGAGCCCGACGAGATGGGGATCGGCCCCGTGTTCGCCGTCCCGAAGCTGCTCGAGCGGACCGGCCGCAAGGTCGACGATATCGACCTCTGGGAGCTGAACGAGGCGTTCGCCGTCCAGGTGATCTACTGCCGCGACCGACTGGGAATCCCCGACGACCGGCTCAATGTCAACGGCGGGGCGATCGCCGTCGGCCACCCCTACGGCGTCAGTGGCCAGCGACTGACCGGGCATGCGCTGATCGAAGGCAAGCGCCGCGGTGCGAAGTTCGTCGTGGTGACGATGTGCGTCGGCGGCGGAATGGGGGCGGCGGGATTGTTCGAGGTCGCCTGAAGTGGCTGACGACCCCCGTGCGCTGTTCGACCTGACCGGCCGCAAGGCGCTGGTCACGGGAGGCTCGCGCGGGCTCGGCTTGCAGATCGCCGAAGTCCTCGGCGACTTCGGCGCCGAGGTCATGCTGACGGCGCGCAAGGCCGACGAGCTCGAGGCCGCGGTCGCGCATCTCGGCGCCCGCGGGATCAAGGCCCACGCCCGGCCGGTCGACCTGTCGCGCACCGAAGCGATCGATCCGCTGGTCGACAACGTGCTGGCCGCTATGGGAACCGTCGACATCCTCGTCAACAATGCCGGGGCCACCTGGGGAGCGCCCGCGGAGGATCACCCGCTCGAGGCCTGGCTCAAGGTCGTGAACCTCAATCTCACCGCGATCTTCCTGCTGACCCAGGCCGTGGGCAGGCGGGCGATGATCCCGAGCCAGGGCGGCCGGATCGTCAACGTCGCCTCGATCGCCGGCCTGCGCGGCAACCTGCCGAACACCAACAAGACGATCGCCTACAACACCACCAAGGGCGGCCTGGTCAATTTCACCCGGACGCTGGCCGGCGAGTGGGGGCCCTACGGGATCACGGTGAACGCGCTCGCCCCGGGCTTCTTCCCGTCGAGGATGAGCCGCGGCGCGCTCGCGACCATCGGCGCGACGATCACGGCGGCGACACCGTTGCAGCGGCTCGGCGATGACCAGGACCTGAAAGGCGCGGCGCTGCTGTTCTGCAGCGACGCCGGCAAGCACATCACCGGGCAGATCCTCGCCGTCGACGGCGGGATGACGGCCGTCTAGTTCGCGGCTGCCGGCCACCTGAAGGTCGTCGTAGTACCGCGCAGGCCACTGATCACGAGGAACGTCATCGATGACAACGAAGCGCCGCAATCGCAGGATCGTCCTCGCCTCGCGCCCGCAGGGCAAGCCGACGACGGCGAACTTTCGCCTCGAGGAGGCCGAGATTCCACCGCTTGGCCCCGGCCAGGTCCTGGTCGCCATCGAGTACCTGTCGCTCGACCCGTACATGCGCGGCCGGATGGACGACGCCAAGTCGTATGCCAAGCCGCAGCCGCTCGACGAGACGATGCAGGGCGGGACGGTCGGGCGCGTGGTCGAATCGAACGACCCGTCGCTGGTCGCCGGAGACGCGGTCCAGGGGATGCTCGGCTGGCAGACGCATGCAGTCGCCTCCGCGAAGGAATTGACCAAGGTCCGTCCCGGGCTGCCGCTATCGGTCTGGCTCGGTCCGGCCGGGATGCCGGGTGTCACCGCCTGGCACGGCGTCAACAAGATCCTCCAGCCGCAGGCCGGCCAGACGCTGTGCGTCGATGCTGCGAGCGGCGCCGTCGGCTCGGTCGTCGGCCAGCTCGCGAAGGCGGCCGGCGCGCGCGTCGTCGGCATCGCCGGTGGCCCGGACAAGTGCAAGCTCGTGGTCGACGAATACGGCTTCGATGCCTGCATCGATCATCGCGACCCGGCCTTCGCCGACCGGCTGAAAGCGGCGACGCCGGACGGTGTCGACCGCGTGTTCGAGAACGTCGGCGGTCCGATCCTCGATGCGTTGCTCGGCCAAATGAATCCGTTCGGGCGGATCGCCGTCTGCGGCCTGATCGCCGGCTACAACGGCCAGGAGATCCCGCTGACGCGGGTGCGTTCGATCCTCGTCAACAAGCTGCTGATCCAGGGCTTCATCGTCAGCGACCATCCCGACGAGTGGCCGACCGCGGTCAAGGAGCTGGCCGGCCGGATCGGCGACGGCAGCCTCAAGTACCGCGAGACCATCGCCGAAGGGCTCGACCAGGCGCCGACGGCGTTCCTGTCGATGCTGGGCGGCGGCAACCTCGGCAAGCAACTGGTCCGCATCGGCCAGGATTCGCGCTGAGATGCTGACCGACTTCGGCGGCCGCGTCGCGGCCATCACCGGCGCCGGCAGCGGCTTCGGCCGCGAATTCGCCCGGATCGGCGCCGCCCGAGGGATGCGCCTCGCGCTGGCCGATATCGATGCGGCGGCGCTCGCTGCGACGGCCGACGAGCTCAGCGCGGCCGGTGCTCAGGTCGTCTGCGAACGGGTCGACGTCTCGATCGGCGACGACGTCGGCCGCTTCGCCCGCGCCGCGCGCGAGGCATTCGGCCAGGTCGACCTGCTGTTCAACAATGCCGGAGTCGCGACCACCGGTTACGTCTGGGAGTCGACCGAACGCGACTGGCAGTGGGTCCTGGGCGTCAACCTCTGGGGCGTGATCCATGGCGTCCACCACTTCGTCCCGGCGATGATCGCGCAGCAAACGCCGGGCCACGTGGTCAACACCGCCTCGGTCGCCGGATTGATCTCGCCGCCGGCGATGGGTGTCTACAACGTCAGCAAGCACGGGGTCGTGGCGCTGACCGAGACGCTGTTCCACGATCTCAGGCTGGCCGGCGCGCAACTCGGCTGCTCGGTCCTGTGCCCGGCCTTCGTGGCAACCGGTATCGCGCAGTCGGGGCGCAACCGACCGGCGGCGCTGCGCGATGACGGCCCCGAGACGGCGGCGCAGGGAGCGGCACGCGAGGCGCTCGAGAAGGCCATTGCGGGTGGGCGGATCAGCGCGGCCGGAGTCGCCGCGATGACGTTCGACGCGATTCGCGACGACCGCTTCTACATCGTCACCCACGATCGGATTCGTCCGTCGGTCGCCCTCCGGCATGAGGACATCGACCAGTTGCGGCAGCCGAGCGACCCGTACGCGCACAAGCCCGAGGTGGCGGCGCGGCCGAACTGACCCGACCGCGGGTTGCGGCGCGGCCGCACCGATCCGACTCGGAAGCGGCACGGCCGCACGATCCGATCTCGCGACCGCACCGAACCGAATTCGGGAGCGGCGTGGGACCGCAGTGATCCGACCTCAGGGGCGCCGCGAGTATCTCGGCGTGGGCGCGGGTGGCATCGACCCCTCCGGGCAGCAGAGCAGCCAGGGGCCGGCATAATTCGATCCGATGCATCACGAGTTGTCGCTCATCAGCACGCTGGCCGCGGGCTTCGGTATCGCGCTGGTCCTGGGCTACGTCGCCGTCGCGTTTCACCTGCCTGCGCTGGTCGGCTACCTGCTGGCCGGGATCCTGATCGGGCCGGCGACGCCGGGATTCGTCGCCGATGTCGGGATCGCCTCGCAGCTCTCCGAGATCGGGGTGATGCTGCTGATGTTCGGCGTCGGTCTGCATTTTTCGCTCGGCGACTTGTTCTCCGTCCGACGGGTCGCGCTGCCGGGCGCCGTGGTCCAGATGGGTCTGGCGACACTGCTCGGCGCCTGGCTGGCCGCCTGGTGGGGATGGTCGTGGGGCGAGGCGCTGGTGTTCGGCGTGTCGCTGTCGTGCGCCAGCACCGTGGTGCTGTTGAAGGCGCTCGAGGCGCGTGGCGTCCTCGAATCGTTCAACGGCAAGATCGCCGTGGGCTGGCTGGTCGTCGAGGACCTGGTCACGGTCGTGGTCCTGGTGCTGCTGCCGCCGTTGGCCGCGGTACTGGGCGGCAGCGTCGCTGCCATCTCGCCGGGCACATCCGGCGCCGGCGACCCGCTTTGGGTCACGATCGGCCAGACGCTGCTCCAGGTCGCGGCGTTCATCGTGCTGATGCTGCTGGTCGGCCGCCGGGTGATGCCCTGGCTGTTGTCGGCGATCGCCCGGACCGGTTCGCGCGAACTGTTCACCCTGGCGGTCGTCGCCGCGGCCATCGGAATCGCCGTCGGCGCCGCGATGCTGTTCCACGTGTCGTTCGCGCTCGGCGCCTTCTTCGCCGGGATGGTGATGCGGGAATCGGAGTTCAGCCATCGCGCCGCCGAAGAGTCGCTGCCGCTGCGCGACGCGTTCTCCGTCCTGTTCTTCGTCTCGGTCGGCATGCTGTTCGACCCGGCGGTGCTTCTCTCCAAGCCGCTGCATGTGCTGGGCGTGGTCGCGATCATCGTGGTCGGCAAGACGCTGGCTGCAATCGCGCTCGTCATCGCGCTGCGCTACCCGCTGCGCACCGCACTGCTCGTCGGTGCGAGCCTGGCCCAGATCGGCGAATTCTCGTTTATCCTGGCCGGGCTCGGCCGCTCGCTGGGGCTGCTGACCGCTGAGGGGATGAGCCTGGTCCTCGCGGGGGCACTGATCTCGATCGCGCTCAATCCGCTGCTGTTCGCCGCGATCGAGCCGGTCCGATCGCTGGCGCTGCGCC
Source organism: Burkholderiaceae bacterium (assembly GCA_040510055.1). Lineage (GTDB taxonomy): Bacteria > Pseudomonadota > Gammaproteobacteria > Burkholderiales > Burkholderiaceae_E > Lautropia. The sequence continues at coordinate 6,597 of JBEVJQ010000472.1, forward strand.
ACTGGGCCTGGGCACGCGTGCTCGACAGTCGGCCCGACCCGTATGGGGCGCTACCGGCCGACACCGACGAGCGTTTTCTCCAGGGCCAGGTGGTGCTGGTCGGCTACGGTCGCGTCGGACGCCAGATCGCACGTTCGCTGACTGCCGCGGAGATTCCGCATGTCATCGTCGACGAGAATCGCGAGATCGTCGAGGACCTGCGTCGTGCCGGCGTCGCCGCGGTATCGGGTAACGGGGCCGACGCCGTCGTCCTGGTCCAGGCGCACATCGCCACGGCGTCGATGCTGGTCGTCGCCATACCCGATCCGCTCGCGGTGCGGCCGATGATCGCGACGGCGCGGACGCTGAACGCGTCGATCGAGATCGTGATCCGCACCCACAGCGAAGGCGAAGCCGGGTTGCTGCGCAAGGAGAACGCGGGCAAGGTCTTCTACGGCGAAGAGGAACTGGCTCGCGGGATGGTCGGGCACGTGCTCGAACGCTATGCCCGGAACAAGCCTACGACGAGAGCAGCCACCGCATGAGCGAACCGCGACCCACACCGTCAAACCCGCGAACAGGGGACAGTGCCGACCCTGGCCGGTACCCGCTGGCATATCCGTTGCGCGTGCGCTGGGCCGAGGCCGACATGCAGGGCGTGGTCTTCAACGCCCACTACCTCGCCTGGTTCGACATCGGGATCACCGAGTATCTCCGGATGCTGGCCGACGGCGACGAACAATGGCTGACCGAAACGTTCGACCGTCTCTACGTCGTCAAATCGACGCTCGAGTACCGCAGCCCGGCGCGGTTCGACGATGCGCTCGAGATCTGCGTCCGCTGCATCCGCGTCGGGCGAACGAGCCTAGAGGTCGGCTTCGCGATCCGCCGCGACGGCGAGGCGCTCGTCTCCGGTAGCAATGTCTACGTTCACACGGTCGATACGCGCCCGGCGCCGGTGCCCGACGAACTGCGGCGGCGGATCGAGCGCTTGGAGGGTCGACCCGACTCCTGAACGCTATTCCTCGTTACCGATCTGCCGCACGTACTCGGCAAGGCTGGCCAGTTCGTCGGGCGCGACCACCGTGGTATGACGGGTGATCGCTTCACCCAGGGTCGCTGCCGAACCGTCGTGCAGGTACGGCGCCGAAGCCCAGACGTCGCGCAAGGTCGGCGTATCGATGCCGTCGAGCGGCGCCACGCCGGACCCGGCCACTGCGGCCAGCGGGCGCGTCGCCGGCGTCATTGTGCCGACGTCGTGCCGGACGCTGCCGTCGCCGGCGAACTGCGCGCCGCCGTGACAGGTCGCGCAGCCGCGGGCGGCGAACAGCGCCTTGCCCTCGACGGCCGCCGGGGTCAGGCTCCGGTCGGCGTTTCGATACGGGCTCGGCTCGTGGCGCCCGAGCGATTCGACGTAGGCAGCGAGCGCATCGAGATCGGCCGAAAGCCCGATTTTCGGTTGGCCGAGCGGACTGCTGCGCGTGCCGTCGTTGAACTGGGCATCGTCCATGAGTCCGGTGCCGCCGGCCAGGCTTCTGATCTGACCCTCGAAATCCTGGACCTCGTCGAAATTCGCGCTCCAGTGCAAAGCCAGGCTCGCGCCGCTACGACCCGCTAACGGAATCGTGTTGCGCAATCCCTCGCCGAACTGGGTGATATCCCAGATCCGGCCGTCGCCACCGCCATCGTTGTGACAACTGGCGCAACTGAGGTAGGCGTCGCGCGCGAGCCTGGGATCGAGCGCGTCGTAGAACAACTGCTTGCCGCGAAGCACGACGGCCGCCAGCTTCTCCGTGGTGACGGTCGCGACCATCGTCGGCTCGGGGATCTCGCCGGTGTCGATATCGACCAGGTGCGACAGGTCGAACAGTCCGACGGCGCGGCTCACCACGTTGTTGACGGCCAGGCGCTTGCCGTCGGCCGAGACCGCCAGCCCCTGCGGCGCGAAGCCGGTGATGGTTGCGGCGCGCGGCGGCGCCAGGCCGGCGGCGAAACGTCGCGCTTCGCGTCCGCCGTCGGGGTCGATGACCGCGATCGCGCGCGACGTCTCCAGCGCCACGAACAGAAAGCGCCCCGTTGGATCGAACGTCGCCGCGCTGGCGACACCGGAGTTGTCATGATCGACGCGCAAGCCGTGATCCTCGACCGGCGTCGACCCGAGCACGATCCGCGATGACACGCCGCGCACGGTGGTCTGGAAGTCCAGTGGCAACCCATCACGCCACTGGCCGCGCATCACGTTGTCCTGTTTCGACGGTATCCACGCCGAATGGCCGTCGGGCGCGATCGCCGCAGCCCCCAGATAGTTCGGGATGCCGCGGGCCGCCAGCGCCGTGTCGGCTCGGTCACTGACTGCCAGCACCACCTTCCCGGCGACGGACCCGAGGGCGGCATTGATCACGACCACCTCGCCGCCGTGGACCACGCCGTCGACGACGCCCTTCGGTCGCGCGGTTGCTTCATCCGGCAGCGGCGCGGAGATGAAGCGCGAGACCAGCAATCGATCACCACCGGCGGTGATGGCGAGGTGCCGGATATCGGCGCCCGCGGCGATCCGGGCCGTGATTGCACCGCTCGACGGATCGAGACGGACGACCTCGCCGGTCGCCGACAGGGTGATCCAGGCACTTCGGTCGGCCGGCGAGAACACGATGCCGTACGGCTGCGACGCTACCGGCAACCGCAGCGTCCGGTCGACCCTCAGCGTCGCCGGGTCGATGACCGAGACCGAGGCCGCGTCACGATTGACGATCCAGGCCTGTCCCGTGCCCGAGAAGGCGATCGTCCGCGGTGCGTCGCCGACGGCGATCTCGGCCAGCCGGGAACGCATGGCCACGTCGATCACCGCGACCGAGTCGTTGTCCGGATTCACCGCCCAGAGCCGATCGGGTCGCGCGTGCTCGAAGGCAATGTTGGTCGAGGCGGCAGCCCGGGCCGGGACGCGGTCGTTGCCTGGATCGGATCCGCTTCGGCTCTCGGGCGACACCGAATCCCCCTGGCCCGCGGGACCGTCGGCTGCGGCCGGTTCGGCGACGCTGGCCGCTCGGCCGGAACCGCCACTGCAGGCAGCGAAGGCCGCGGTCACGGCGGTGATGCAAACGACGCGGAACAGTGAACGAAGCGACGTCATCGACACGACGGCCATCCCTGTCAGATCGGGTTGATCCTGATCATCCGGGCCATCGAGGGCGTGCCCGCCTCGTCGAAGGCGAACAGCATGTAGTAGCCTGGAGGGGTATCGAAGGCATTGGTCGGCAGCCGCGCGTCGAGCCCTTCGCCTTCGGCGTGGAATTCGAGTTCGATGAACCGCTGGTTGCGGTCGAACGAATGAGTGACCGACCCGGTGGCGACGAGGGTCAGCCGCTGGATTCGTCCGGCGTCGGGCGAGCGGACCGAGAAC
>JBEVJQ010000473.1:0-6842 GCA_040510055.1 Burkholderiaceae bacterium
CCGCCGCCGAGCTCGAGCGGACCGCGGCGCTGCTCAACGCGCCGGTGATCAAGGCCTTGCTCGGCAAGGCTGTCTTGCCCGACGATCATCCCTACACGACCGGCGGCATCGGACTGCTCGGGACACTGCCGTCACAGCAAGCGATGGAGCAGTGCGACGCACTGCTGATCGTCGGCTCTTCCTTCGCCTACATCGAGTACTACCCTCAGCCGGGGAAGGCCCGTGGCGCAGATGATTGCGCATCGCGGCCGGCAGATCGCTGCTGTCGTCGGCGACGGCGGCTTCGCGATGCAGCTAGGTGAATTCTCGACGGCCGTCCGCTATGGGATCCCGCTCAAGATGCTGGTCATCAAGAACAACATGCTCAACCAGATCGCGTGGGAGCAGATGATGTTCCTCGGCAATCCCCAGTTCGGATGCGAACTGCAGCCGATCGACTTCGCGAAGGCGGCCGAGGCGATGGGAGGTCGCGGATTCTCGATCGCACGGGCAGACGATGCGGATGCTGTTCTCGATGCGGCCTTCGCCGTCGACGGCCCGGTCGTCATCGAAGCAGAGGTCGACCCCTTCGAGCCGCTGCTGCCGGCGAAGATGCCCGACGACTATCGCACCAACTTCCTCAAGTCGCTGCCAGAGACGCCGGGTCGGGAACAGATCGAGGCCAATATCGGACGGCAACCGGCGGCAGCGCTATTCAATGGCAAACAGTGACGGCGGCTGGCGCAAACCGCAGATTGCGGCATAGTCTGAATGTCTGTTCACGTTTAAGGGAACGATGGTTGCATCGGCCTTCATCCCACCCACCGGAGGCCGAGATGCCAGACGACAAGTCGAAAACCGGGATGCAAGATCGCAAGCGCATCAACCTCAACGAGGGCTACGAGGTATCCGACTGGGCGACCAAGTTCGGCGTGACTCGGGACCAGTTGCTCGATGCCGTACGATCGGTGGGCGACCGCGCCGAGGACGTCGAGGCCTACCTGAAGAAGCAGCATGGGTCACGCTCGCTCCCGGCGGAGGCGAGCCCCTGGGCACCCCTTCGATCGGAAGCGCCCTGGGCACCCCCTTCCATCGGAAGCGACGCGGGTAGCCCCTTACGGGGCCGACAGGTTTCGGGCGCGTTCAGACGGCGCCGGCTCGAGCGCCCGTCCCGGGCGCTGTTGCGCCAGCCAGCCGCGACCTCGATCGCTGAGGCCGACCCGCCTCCCCAGGCTCGGTTCGCACCACTGGGCCAGATAGCCCCGACGGTTGGCCTCTTCCCATACCGGGAGCCGGGGGCACGAGGTGCGCCACGCCTCGATCACCTCTTCGTAGGAGCGTGGACCCTTGCGGAGCCCGTCGAGCAGGTCCAGCACCAAAGCGTCGATCACGTCCATGGCGATTCCGCCGAGGTACTTGCGCCACTGACGGACACGCCGACCTTCGCCGCTATCCAGCGTTCGAAGATGGCCCGACAGCCATTCGTGGCCGGGTCCATCGCCGCATCGTGCCCGGGCCGTTTGGCGCAGAGCTCGATCACGTAGCCGTTCGGGTCGCGGAAGTAGATCGAATCGATCATTCCGTGATCCGAGGGTCCGCGGACCTCGATCCCGCGCTCGCGCCCTTTGGCCAGCATCATGGGAAGCGCCTCGGGCGCGACCTCCAGCGCGATGTGCAGGTCGAAGTCATGTTGCTGCTTGAACTCGAACGGAAAGTCATCGGTCTCGAAGAACGCCAGGCACGAGCCGTCGTCGAGCTGGAAGAAAGTGTGCAGCGTTCGTGTGCTGCGGCCGGTCTTGGTCGTGCTCAGGTCCAGCGCGTTGACCAGCGGCAGCCCCAGGAAATCCTCGTAGAACGCCCGCGTCTGCTCCGAATCCCGGCAGCGGTAGGCGTTGTGATGCAGGCGCTTGATCATCAGGGCCTCCTACAGAGCAACGAACGGAGCGTCCTTAACAGTGTGACGAAGTGGGCATGGCGGATCCGGTCTTGTCGGCCAGGTAGGGATAGCGTGATAGTGCCCCACGCGGGCGTTGCGCGACAGCGGGTAGGGTTTACCTGCACGGATCCGCCCCGCTGACGTCGATCAGCCGTTGCGTGCGCGACGCGACGCTGCGACCGACTCGCCGACCGGCAGTATCGCGGCGCCGACGGGAAGGAAGGCGGCGGCCCAGGCCTGGGCCAGCGGCGACAGGATCCTCAGCTCATCGTCGGTCAATTCGCGCCAACGCTCCCGTCTGGATCCGCCTTCGCCGGGGAAGAGGGCGGACTCGGTGCAGCTGAACAGTCGCAGGTCGCGTTGCGGCACGCTCCACTCACCCCTGTCGGCGAGGAAAGCGGCGTATTGGGTCAGCCCGGCGACGGCGGTGTCCACCACGGCATAGACGCCGCTGAGCTCAGGCGGTTCGGAGATGGGGCGCCAGGCGGCGTCCGGTGGCAATGATCGCGACATCCTGTTCCACTCTGTTGGATGCCGGGATCGTAGAACGTCTGGCACATGGTGCCATTAACACATGTTCTTCGGTGCCTTACCGTCGGAAAACCGTCGGCGGTCAGGTCGTCCCCGACCGCGCGATTGCGAAATCCGGGACACCGATCGGGGCGATCGTCACCGGTGTCTGACGGCCATCGGTCAGGCGGTTGACCTCTTCGGAGACGTAGTAGTCGAGCGCCTTGAAGGTGACCCGGCCGCTGCGGGTGAGATCGGCGCGGCCTGACAAGCCGGCGAGCAGCGCCAGCGTGAACGCACCGTTGCCCCAGCGGTCGTCCTCTTCCGACAACTGCCGACCCGAACTCGAGGCGAAGACGATGACGCCGTTCTCGGCAGCCGCCAGGTCGTTGGCCATTCGTGCCAGTTCTCGACTTGCCGTGTGGAAGTTGCCCACGACGTTGCCGCCGTAGCAGGTGTCGACGAAGAACAGCGCCTTGCCGCGCATGCGCCCCAGCGTGTCGCGGATCGCCGCCTCCGGCAGTCCCGTCTGCTTGAGACGCTCGTGGTTGCCGTCATAGGGCAGGAAGTAGTACTCGTTGCTCGTCGTGTTGATCCCGTGGCCGGCGATGAACAGCATTCCGATGTCGCCGCTGGAGACGCTGTCGGAAAGCCACTTCAGGCCGTCAAGCACCGCCGTTCGCGTTGCCTGGCCGTCGGTCAGCGTCCGGGCTTCGACCTGGCGGTAAAGCCGACCTGACTGGGAGCGCATCGCGCCGGCGAAGTCGCGCGCGTCCTTCGCAGCCAGACCGAGCCGGTACTCGGGGCGCTGGTACTCGCTGACACCGATCGCCAGGACATGCAGCTTCGGTCCCTGTGTTGGCGGGCGGGCCGGCACCGGCCCCGGTGGAATCCCTCCGCCGGGACCGGGCAGCGTCGGCGGCGCGATCGCCACCTGGGTGACCCCGCCCGATGGACTCGGCGGCACCGCCGCCGGCGCGGCCGCTGCCACCCGGACCGCGTCCGCCGGCGCGGTCTGTGCCGTAGGCCGCAGCACCGGCGTCGAATACGCGGCAGTCGGCGGGGGGCTGGGTGGGTCGCGGCCCGCCCCCGATTCCACGCGGAAGCCGGTGGTCGGCTCGGCACGGGAGGCGACGGTCGGCTCGACGCGGGAAGGGGCGGTCGGCTCGACGCGGGAGGCGGCGCTCGGCTCGACTCGGGAGGCGGTCGACTCGACTCGGGAGGCGGCACCCGGCTGCGCTGCGGCAGCGGTCGGCGTCTCGACGATGAAGCCGATTGGTTCGGAGACGCCGGTCCGATCCTTTGCCAGCACCTGGACCAGCGAACTGGCGGCCGGTGCGGCAATCGTCACGAATGTCGGCGCGTTGCCGCCGACCGGGGCGGCCGGCTCGGTGACGACGGGACGGCCGTCAACGCGAACTTCCACCTCGGCCTCGCCACTGGCCCGGACCGCGACCGGAATCTGCAGGCTCGCGTTGTCTGGCGACACCCGCACCGGGCCGGCGGTGTCGATCACCGGCGGGAACTGGACGGCTGACTTCGATCCGGCCGCTGCGGTCGCCGGGGCGACGAGGCCCGGCTCGAGACCGGCGACCGGCGTCGCATCGCGCAGCACGCGGTCGATCACGTCGGGCCGACTGAAGCGTTCGCGAAAACGGTTGAGCGAGAAGTGATCGGCGACCGGCGCATCGGCGCGGTTGACCGACCAGCCGACGAGGCGGTCGGCGCCGGCGCCGGCATCGTAGTAGCCCTCAGGGGTCCAGATGACCCAACGGCCGTCGCCCATCGCCAGCAGGGTCGCCAGCAGCGCGCCGTCGCTGGCGCGCCACCAGCGCAGCGTCCCGTCCGACATGCCGGTGACGACCATCCGGCCGTCGGCAGTCGCGTTGACGGCGCGGACCTCGTTGGCATTACGCTGCTGCCAGACGACCGCGCCATCGCTGCCGACGCGGATCAGCCGGTGGCTGGTGCCGAGAATGGCCCCGCGACCGTCGGGCAGGCTGGTCAGCGCCCGCGACAGTTCGCTCGGATCGAGCGCGAACGCTTTCCCGCCGATCCGCGGCTGCGCCGTGTCCTGCCAGTGAGAACCGCCGAAGGGACCGGCCAGCCGTGGCGGCGCCAGCGCAGTCGTCGCCGTGCCGGTCCGGGCGGCACTCGCGATCCGCTTGTCGAGATCGAACGTCATCGGCTCGCGGCCCCAGGCGTGCATCCAGCCGATTCGACGCCCGTCGGAGCTGAGCCGCAGGTGCTCGGGGCCCTTCAGGTCAGGCCGGGTCGAGCCGATCTGCAGTCGCAGTTCGCGTCCATCGACGACGCCCCAGCTGCCGTCGCCGCTGGCAAAGGCAAACGCGCCGTCGGGCAGGGCCACCAGGTCGTAGATCGAATCGTCGCCGACGTCGTGCTGCGCGATTACGCGGCCCGAGGCTGCGTCGTGGATGAACACCGGGAAGCGTCGCGCCGCGGTGTAGCCGGAGCCTCCGGCGGCGACGGTGCGGCCGTCGCTCGACCACGCAACCGAGAACTGATGGCCGATTTCGACCGGATGGGACGCCAGGGTAGCCAGTTGCCGGCCGGTAGCGCTGTCAATGATGATCGGCGGCTGCTTCGGTGTCCGGAAACCAACCAGCAACCGATTGCCGTCGGGCGAGAAAGACAGACCGACTGGATCGCTGCGCGGCGCGCGATACGAAGCGACCGGAGCAGTGCGGCCGCCGCGTGCCGAGAACACGATGATCGTGCCATCGAGCGCGCTGGCGGCGATCCGGCCGTCGGTCGACGCGGCCAGGCCGAAGGCCGGGCTGCTGAGCGCCTGCTGGAACAGCGGATTGCCTTCGATGTCGAACGCGCGGACCGCGTTGTCGCCGGCGTAGGCGGCCGCCAGCACCGTGCCGTCGGCCGACCAGGCCAGTTTCTTCACATGGCCGCCGCGGGCGTCGAACGCCCGCACCAACTGGCCGCTGTCGAGCGAGAACAGCAGGATCCGATGGCTGCCGGCGTCATGGCCGGTCGTGCCGCCGAGGGCCACCAACGGTTCGGTCGGGTGGATGGCGACACCGTAGAGCCGGCCGATCTCGCCATCACCGACCGAAGGTCGCAGGACGTGTCGCAACCTGCCGCTCGCCAATTCCCAGACGCGCGCGGTCTTGTCGTCGGAGGCAGTTACGGCCAGGCCGCGGCCGGGCGCGACATCGAGGCGGCGAACGAATGCCGCGTGGGCGCCGACCTCGACGCCGAGTTGCGGCTCCTTCGATGGTTCGGCGCGGCGTGGCGATCGGGTGGTTGCAGTGCTCGCCGCTGCAGGCGATGGCGGTCGCGAGGCCGACGGATCGGCGCGTACCGGCTCGGACGGGGGGCCGGCACAGCCGGCGGCCAGCGCCAGGCCCAGGCAGGCCGCGATCGAACCCCGGTCCAGGATCGACCGAAAGGCCAGGATCGACCAACAGGCCAGGATCGACCGAAAGTCCGAGATCGACCGACAGGCCAGGATCGACCGAAAGGCCAGGATCGACCGGCCGGCCGAACGCAGCACTGGAAACGGTCGACTGGGCGAACGGGGCATGGACCGGTACCGCTAGGTGATGACGTCAGGGTGAGTCGCAGCGACCCCTGACAAAGTTTAACGGGGTCGCGCTATCGAGCGGCGTCTACGACTCCGGTTCCATGACGGTAGCGACGGTCCGGCACCAGCGGTGACGCTGAATCACATCTTCCGCTTGCCGCCGTTGACGAGCCAGTTCGTCCCGAAGCGGTCGACGACAGCGCCGAAGGCTTCGCTCCAGAACGTCTCGCCGAATGGCATCTGCACCTGGCCACCCTCGGCCAGCGCGTCGACGACCTCGCGGGCCCGTTCGACCGTCGGGAACGACACGGCGATGCCGACATTCTTCATGCCCTCGTACGGCTGGCCAGGCATCGAGTCCGAAGCCATCAGCATGCCGCCGTCGAACAGCAGCGCGGTGTGCAATACCCGTTTCTTCATCTCCTCGGGCATCGGCCCCTGCGGTGCGCCGGGACAGGCTTCGGCCATTCCAGCGGCCGCCTCGGGCGGCATGTCGCCGAAGGTCATCATCTGCTCGATCTTGCCGCCGAACAGCCGCTCGTAGAACTTCATCGCTTCGGCCGCGTTGCCATCGAATGTCAGATAGGGCTGGAATTGCATGTCGGATCTCCGGATGAGTGGATGACCGGGGAAGTGGTCGGATCGGATTCACCGTCGCTTGTTGACAGCGTACACAAAAGCCTACCAGACGTTATTGACGCTGTCCACATCTTTCTCTGTCCACTCGACGAGGTGGCGCCCCTTACAGCCGGTCGCCGGCGGCAGCGCCCTTCGGCGACCGTCCAACTGCCGCAGCTCCCGGCACCGTCCGACGGCCTCGGGCTCACGCACGGACGCTGTCATCGGCGCGTCTCCGCG
>JBEVJQ010000474.1:0-11087 GCA_040510055.1 Burkholderiaceae bacterium
TCCTACGGGGGGGTGGGGGAGCCGGCACCCCGCCCCCCGTCGGTACCGACGAACGGATGGCCGGTAGCGATGCGCGGCACCGGGGCTGTGGCACCGGGCCGACGATCGGCGGCGTTTGCCGGATGATCGTCGGCTCTGCTACCGTCCGTCGGTCCGCGTCGATCGCCAACGTTCGTCAAGGAGCCCGGATGTCCTCTTCCACAGCACCCGCCGGCACGCCCCAGTCGGCCCCCGCCCCCTCCCACCACCTGTTCTCGCTCGACGGCAAGGTGGCCGTCATCACCGGTTCCTCGCGCGGCATCGGCCGCGCGATCGCCGAACGGATGGCCGAGCACGGTGCCCGGGTGGTGATCTCGTCGCGCAAGCTCGACGCGTGTCAGACCGTCGCCGACGAGATCGAGCGCCGCCATGGGACCGGTCGGGCGCTGGCGGCCGCCGCCAATATCTCTTCGCAGACCGACCTCCGTGCACTGATCGATCAGGCCCAGCAACGATTCGGGCGGATCGACATCCTCGTCTGCAACGCGGCCTCGAATCCCTACTACGGGCCGATGGCCGGCATTGCCGACGACCAGTTCCGCAAGATCCTCGACAACAACATCATCTCGAACCACTGGCTGGTCAATCTCGTGGCGCCGCAGATGGTCGAGCGAGGCGACGGATCGATCATCATCGTCTCGTCGATCGGCGGCCTGCGTGGCTCGTCGGTGATCGGCGCCTATTGCATTTCGAAGGCTGCGGACATGCAACTGGCGCGGAACCTGGCGGTCGAATACGGACCGCACAACGTCCGCGTCAACTGCATCGCCCCGGGATTGATCCGGACCGAATTCGCCCGCGCGCTCTGGGAGAACCCGGAAAACCTGAAGAAGCGCAACGAGACGACGCCGTTGCGCCGTATCGGCGAACCCGACGAGATCGCCGGTTGCGCCGTCTTCCTGGCCTCGCCGGCCGCGTCCTTCATCACCGGGCAGAGCATCGTGATCGACGGCGGGGCCACTATCTGAGGGTGTCGCGATCGGGGCCGTGGCTGTCCGGTATTCGCCTCATACGCGGGCGCAAAAAACGGCGCGGATCGGGTGCCCGCCCGGCCCCGATCGTTCGAGCGGCGGTGGGGACTAGCCCGTCGTCTTTCGCCAGAAGACCGCCTGCGAATCGATCGGCACGATGGCATCGCGAATCTGGTGCTGACTGCGGAACTCGTCGATTGCACGGCGACAGTCCTTCAGGACCTTGTAGTCGTCGAAAATCGCGAAACCTCCGACCGACAACTTCTGATAAAGGTTGACGAGGACGTCCATCGTCGACTCATGCAGATCGCCGTCGACACGCAACACGGCAAGCCGCTCGATCGGCGCGGTGGGGAGCGTGTCCTTGAAAAAGCCCTTCAAGAACTTGACCTGGTCGTCGAGCAACCCGTAGCGCGCGAAATTGCCGCGGACTTCCGGCAACGAGACTGCCATCGCACCGGGCTGCCAACCGAACGAGTCCTGTGATTGATCGGGGTCAGGCAGCCCCTCGAATGAATCCACTGCCCAGACGGTTCTGCTATCTCCATAGGCGTTGACCACGGCTTTCATCAGCACCGCCATTCCGCCGCGCCAGACACCCGCTTCGAGCAGATCGCCCGGTATCTTGTCCTGGATTACCGTCGTTACGCACGCCTGCATATTGTCCAGTTGACGCGTGCCAACCATGGTTTCGGCATCTGCGGCGCGATTGAATGCGCCGTAGCCGGCCTCGAGATAATCATCGGGCCCGCACGGGCGCGTTCGGACCAGTTCCAGGTTGAATCGGCTGAGAACAGTCCCGATTGCGTTGGAGACGATCCGGCGAACACCACCGCCTGGCTGCAAAGTATGGCGCTCGACGTTTCGTGCCGTCAGTGTGCGCGTCAGCGCACGCTTTACCAGATCCAAATACAGTTCCGCAGACGACCGCGGCTCGGGCTGCAGTCGCAGTTGACTCGAGATAGAGGGATGAAAGTCGTCAAGTGTCATCATGCTCATGAAAATAATTGTTTCAGGCCAGCGTCGATCTGATCGCGCGTCTGATTACTCTACGCCGGTCCCGCAGAATCGTCTGCGCATGAACAGGATTCTCGGCCGCGCAACGCGTTATCAGGGCTCGATGTACCACCCTGATCGCGATCGTTGGCTTTTACGACCGCACTCCGGAGAAGAATTTCGCGACGTGACGACTGGTCTATGCCGTCGTCGAACGCTTCGTCACACTCTTCACGAGCGCCATGACGCCAGCACGCTTCCCATAGGCGCCGTTACGCTCACGGCCAATCGCCCGACGCGACGCGGACACCACAACGCGGCGACGCGCACACCACAACGCGGCGACGCGCACACCGCAATAGCGACAGGCACGCCGCGATAGCGACGCTCGAGTCGCGTCAGCGACACTCACCCGCGGATTACCGGCTGCTCGCCTGCCATCACCTTGGCGCGCAGCCGCCGCATGCCGGCGAGCCAACGGTCGTAGTCTGCGGCCTTGCGCTGGATGAAGGTCCGAACCTCCGGATGCGGAAGGATCAGGAATGTCTCGTCTGCGATCGCCTGCAGGACGTCGGCCGCGACCTTGTCGGCAGCCACGGCGGTCGGCGCAAGAAAGCCCTGGCGATCACCGGCTGGCCCCAGCAGCATCGGCGTCAGCACGCCCTGCGGACAGAGGCAGCTCACCCGGATGCCCCGGTCGTGGTAGGCGATCGACAACCATTCGGCGAAGCCCACGGCCGCATGCTTGGTGGTCGCATAAGCGGCAGAGTCGACCTGCGACAGCAGGCCCGCGGCCGATGCGGTCTGGACGAGGTAGCCTTCGCCGCGGGCCAGCATCTGCGGCAGCACGGCGTTGGCAGCGTGAACGTGGGCGAGCACGTTGACTTCCCAGATCCGCTGCCACTCTGCCGTCGGCCTGTCCTGGTCGCCGCGGACGATGATCCCGGCGTTGGAGCAGAACACGTCGATGCGGCCGAAGCGGGCCGTCGTCCGCTCGACGAGTGCCTGGACCGAGTCGGAGCGGGCGACGTCGACGGTCTCGGCGACCGCCCTGCCCTCGCCGATCGCCGCGACGGTCTGCGCAGCGCGATCGCCGTCGAGATCGGCGGCGACCACGGCAGCAGCACCGGCGTCGGCGAACGCCACGCACATCGCGCGTCCGATTCCCGAGCCACCACCGGTCACCACGACTATCCTGTCGGTGATTTGCATGATCCCGTCCTCGCTCGGATGTCGACCCGTGGCGGCACGGGCCAGGCGTCGACCGCACGCGGGCGCTGGACAGCGACCGCGCGCCGCCGAACGAACCAGCCGCCCGGCTCGCCGCGGATTCTTCCACAGGATCCGCGCACCGCGCGGCGTCGGCAAGGACATTCAGCCGTCAGGGTCCGGGGCTCGGTAGCGACGTATCATCAACCTGTCAGGCCCCGCGTTTTCTCGGCCGCTCCCCCTTTCAACCACCGACTCCCGTCGTACTGGAGGCTAGCTCATGAACAAACCCGCAGTGCGCGAACACGACGCCGTCACCGAAGCCATCGCCTACGAGGATCTCTGCCTCTACATCGATGGCGAATTTCTGAAGGGCGGTGGTCGCCGCGAGCAACCGGTTTTCAATCCGGCCACCGGCGAAGCGATCGCGCAACTGCCGCACGCCACGCGCGAAGACCTCGATCGCGCGCTCGCCGCTGCCGAGCGCGCGTTCCAGACCTGGCGTCACAGTTCGCCGATGGACCGTTCGAAGATTCTGCGCAAGGTCGCCGACCTCACCCGCGAGCGCTCCAAGGACATCGGCCGCAACATCACGCTCGACATGGGCAAGCCGATCGCCGAGGCCGTCGGCGAGGTCGTGGCCTGCGCCGATCACTGCGACTGGCATGCCGAAGAATGTCGCCGGATCTACGGTCGCGTCGTGCCACCGCGCACGCCGAATGTGCGGCAACTGGTCCTGCGCGAGCCGGTCGGCGTCTGCGTCCTGTTCACACCGTGGAACTTCCCGTACAACCAGGCGATCCGAAAGATCACCGCGGCGATCGGTGCCGGCTGCACGGTGATCATCAAGGGTCCCGAGGATTCGCCCAGCGCCGTGGTCGCCATCGCCCGGATGTTCGAGGACGCCGGGCTGCCCAAGGGCGTGCTCAACGTGGTCTGGGGCGTGCCGCACGAGGTGTCGGAGTACCTGATCAAGTCGCCGATCGTGCGCAAGGTTTCGTTCACCGGTTCGGTCCCCGTCGGCAAGCAACTGGCGTCGCTCGCCGGCGCCCACATGAAGCGGATCACGATGGAACTGGGCGGCCATTCGCCGGTGCTCGTGTTCGACGATGCCGACGTCGAGGTCGCCGCCAAGGCACTGTCGAGCTTCAAGTTCCGCAACGCCGGCCAGGTCTGCATCTCGCCGACCCGGTTCTACGTGCAGGAAAAGGCCTACGACCGGTTCGTCGCGAAGTTCGTCGACTACGCGAGCCGCATCAAGGTCGGACCCGGCATCGACCCCGATTCGCGGATGGGTGCGCTCGCGCACGAGCGGCGGGTCGGCGAGATGCAGAAGTTCGTCGACGACGCGAAGCAACGCGGCGGCAAGATCGAGACCGGCGGCGAGCGCCACGGCGACAAGGGCTGGTTCTTCAAGCCGACCGTTGTCACCGAGGTTCCCGACGACTCGATGATCATGACCAGCGAGCCATTCGGCCCGCTGGCACCGATGACGCGCTTCAAGACGCTCGAGGAAGCATTGAAGCGGGCGAACTCGCTGCCCTTCGGCCTGTCTTCTTATGCCTTCACCACGTCGTCCCGGACCGCCCTCGCGCTGCAGAACGGGATCGAGGCCGGGATGGTCAACATCAACCACCTGGGGGCCGCGCTGCCCGAGTTGCCGTTCGGTGGCGTCAAGGACAGTGGGGTCGGCTCCGAAGGCGGCAGCGAGACCTTCGACGGCTATCTGGTCACGAAGATGGTTTCGCAGATGGACTGACGTCGATCGATTCGTCGCCCCGGACCCTGGAGGCGGTGTAGGCGACCTCGAACTGCGCCGGGACGACGCTGGCGATCCGCGTGCTCTTCTGGATCAGGCCGAGGGCGAGCAACCGCCGATTGACCTCCTGCGCGGCTTCGTGGCTCTCGAACTGGACGTAGTTGACCACCGAGCGGCCATCGTAGCTGCGGTGGATGCTGGCCGAGATCCACCCCGGCATCGAACGCGCCGCGTTGACCGTTTCGGTCAACGAGTCGATCAGCGCCTGCTGCTTGCCCGGCGAGACGGAAAACGTGTTGATGTGGGTGACGATTCCGGCATCGGCATCGATCGTGGGCATGCAGTCCTCCGCTTTGCGGGGCATCGACGGTTGCCGCCGTCGCGGTCAGTATGAATCTTTCGTCGCGTCCATCGGACGCAGCACCCCGGCGGCTTCCAGCGCGCCGCTGACGTCGTCGATCGAGCGCACCATCACGGCCTGCAAGCCGGCTGCGCGCGCACCGGCGACGTTGAGCAGCAGGTCGTCGAAGAACAGGATCCGGCCGGGCGCAACGCCCAGTTCGTCGGCAACCATGCGAAATGCGGCGATTTCGGGCTTGCGCTGCGCCAGCCGATGCGAGAGGAACACGCGATCGAATCGCGCCAGCAACGGGCCGTAGCGCGCCTGGAGCACCGTCTCGTGGGCAGCGTTGGTGTTGCTGAACACGGCTTTCTTGAGCCGCGGGTCGAGCCGGTCGATCAGTTCCTCGATCCCCGTCACCGGTTCGCGCAGCAGTTCGAGCCAGCCGTCGTGCCACTGCTGCGCCGACAGTTCGAGCGCCAGGTCGCGGGCGACGGTGGCGAAGAAGGTCGGATCATCGATCTCGCCGCGCTCGTGACGTTCGTAGTCGATCCCCTGGCGCCAGCGCCCGAGAAGCGGCGTCGAATCGGCGCCGGCATCGCGTGCCCAGCGCGCGAGCGTCCGCTCGAACTCGATCGCCACCAGTACCCGGCCGAGATCGAATACCACCGCCTCGATCGGTTCGATCGCATGCGGATCGACCACGCGCGGCCACAGCGGCGCGTGGACTCGGACGTGGGCGAGCGCCGCGAAGTCCATCGACCCGGCACCGGGCGTTGCCAGGTAGAGAATCTCGCGGGCGATCGGCGCAAAGCCCGCATGGAAATGCTGGGTCGACTTGACCACGAGCGCGCGCGGCCCGCCCGCGGCCGTCGGATCGAGCCCGACAGCGCCGAAGCAGATCGGGTCGAACGCCTGGACGCGGTTGCTGGCAAGGATGACGTCGATCGCACCCTCGCCGCCGCCGTGGTCCCGGCTTTCGCCGTTTTCGATCCGCACCCAGGCGCAACGCCCCAGCGGAGCCATCGAACCGCCGAACGGCTGCCGGATCTCGTCGGCCAACCCCATCACCGTGACCTCGGCGTCGACCGGCATCCCCGACGACGGGCCGCACTTGCCGCCGAGCCGCAGCGCCAGCCGCGCGCCGATGCCGGCGTCGTGGGCGAGCTGCGCCGCCACCGGATCCCAGAGCGGTGCGATCGCAAACCCGCCGACGCCGCGCTCGAGCAGGCGGGCGAGGACGAAGGTCGAGTCCCCGGGTGCGCCGATGCCGGTGTTGTCGGCCGTGTCGGCGAGGACGAAAGGTCGGTGCCGGCCGACCTTGTCTGCCGCGTCATCGCGCGCCGCAGCCACGACGACGTCGATCGCCGCGTCGAGCGCGACGAACGGCGCCAGCAGCGCGTCGCGCTGGCGCCAGATCGACTCGCCCAGTTCGTGCGCGAGCGACTCGGCCAGCGCCGGCTCGCTGTCGGTGACCACGAGCACGCGGGTGCCGACCTCGGGGGTGTCGCCCCAGGGAAAGCCGTGAACGAGGCTTACCGACAGCACCCCCGCACGCTGCTCGAATTCCTTCATCGTCGCGACCAGCGACTGCATTGGCTCGCGCGTGGTCGGGTAGATGCCGAGCATCCGACAGTCGTGGAACGCCATCGTCGGCCTCAGGCCATCCTCGACCATCCGCACGCACAGGTCGAACAGTTCGTCTGCCCGCGCCACGGCGTCGATGTGCGGATATTCCTTGTAGCTCACCAGGACATCGGCACTGTCGACCTTCAGTGCCGTCAGGTGCGCATGAAGGTCCAGTTCGGCGAGCAGTGGCACGTCGCGGCCGACCCGATGACGAATCGCCGCGAGCAACTCGCCCTCGGCATCGAGATGACCGTCGGCGATCATCGCGCCGTGCAGGTTCAGCAGCACCGCGTCGACCGGACCGGCGCGATCGAGGTCGGCGAGGATCTCGTCGCGCAGCGCGCCGAACGTGGCTCGCGTCGTCGTGCCGGCCGGCAACGCGAACGCAGCGAGCCCCTCGACCACCTCCCAGCCGCGCGCGCGGGCGCGATCGCGCCAGCGGACGAGCGGCAGCGAGAACAGCGTGGCGCCCTGGCCATCGGCACCGGAATGACTGCCGCCGCGGGCGAGCAACGTCGCCGCGAACAGCCCCATGCCCGTCGGGATCGGCGAAAAGCTGTTGGTCTCGGTGCCGAGGCAGGCCGTGAACAGGGTACGGTCAGTCAACGAAGAAAGCGCTCGCGCGGCTATGATCGGGGCTCCGGCCCGTCTCGATGCCATTTACCTGTCGGAACACTAGCATACGCCGATGGACATCACCTGCGACGCCGGTGCCCGTTTCTGTGAGGCCGGGGCTCGTACCTGATCACCCGCCTCCGCCGCTCGTGCCGCCCCCGACGATGTCCGATCGCACTCTCGCCGTCGCGGCGCTGGCGCTGGCAATGGCACTGCTGTCGGGCCCTACCGCGGTGCCGGCCGCTCGCGCCGCAGACCCCGAGATGGCACCGGTGCGGCTGTCAGCGCGCGCCTGGCTCGTTCGGGGCCTGTCCGAAATCGGCTCGTCGGCCAACCACAACTTCATCTCGAACGCCGGTTTCGTCGTCACCGCCGATTCGGTGGTCGTGATCGATGCGCTCGGTTCACCGCCCCTCGGCCGGCAACTGCTCGATCGAATCCGCGTCGCGACCGGCAAACCCGTCAGTCACGTCATCTTGACGCACTACCACGCAGACCACATCTACGGCCTGCAGCCATTCAAGGCTGCCGGGGCGCGAATCATCGCGCATCGCAAGGCGCTCGACTATCTGAACTCCGACACTGCGCGACTGCGGCTGGAGCAAAGCCGCAAGGACCTCTGGCCGTGGGTCGACGAGACCACCGCGCTGGTCGCGGCCGATCGCTGGATCGACGAGCACACCGCTATCGAAGTCGGTGGCGTACGGTTCGAACTCATCCCCGTCGGACCGTCGCATACCCCCGAGGATCTCGCCGTCCACGTGCCTGCCGAACGCGTGCTCTACTGCGGCGACCTGGTGTTCGCCGGCCGGATACCCTGGATCGGCCAGGCCGACAGCCGCCACTGGATCGAGGCCCTCGAATCGATGCTCGACATCGACGTCGACGTCCTCGTCCCCGGTCATGGCCCGGAATCGCGCGAGCCGCGCAAGCACCTGGAACTGACTCGCGACTACCTCGTCCATTTGCGCTCGGCGATGGGCGAGGCCGCACGCAACCTCGAACCGTTCGATGAGGCCTACCGCAATGCCGATTGGTCGCGGTTCGCCGGCCTGCCGTTGTTCGAGGCTGCCAACCGGATGAACGCCTACAACACCTTCCTGCTGATCGAGCAGGAACGCTGAACGCTGCAATCGGAAACCTCTCGTGACCCCATTCGTCCAATCGATCCTGCTCGCCAACGTCATCGGCTTCCTGCTCCAGGGACTGATGCCCGAACTGATGGCGTCGTTCGCCCTCTGGCCCGGCCGCGGCTCGGGCTTCGCCGGCACGCTGCCATGGACGGCGCCATGGCAGCTCCTGACCTACAGCTTCCTGCACGCCGACATCTGGCACATCGCCTTCAACATGCTCGCGGTCTGGATGTTCGGCAGCCAGATCGAACAGGTGTGGGGAACGCGGCGGCTCGCGCTCACCTATTTCATCTCGGTGGTCACCGGCGCGCTCTGCCATCTGCTGGTGGGCATGCTGTTCGGTGCCGGCGGCGGTCCGGTCATCGGTGCTTCTGCCGGCGTGTTCGGGATCCTGCTGGCCTACGCGCTGCTGTTCCCGCACAACAAGGTGATACTGCTGATCCCGCCGATCCCGCTACCGGCCCGCGTGTTCGTCGGGCTCTATGCGGCGCTGGAACTGTTTCTCGGTGTCACGGGGACGCAGGAGGGCGTCGCCCACTTCGCTCACCTCGGCGGTTTGATCGGCGGCTGGATCGGCTGGCGCTACGGTCTGCGCTGGAGCGTGCGCCGCCGCTGACGGCGCGGCCTCCGTTGCTACAGCCGTGTCAATCCGAAGCTGCTCAACTGCGTCGGGCGTTCGTTGCCGTGCCCGCGAACGAACGGCCGGGCACCGAGGAACACCTTGCCATCGGCTACCCGCACGAGCTCGTTGCCGGTCGACACCTGGGCCAGCGGGCGCAGTCCAATCAATGAGCAGCCAGTGCGCGCCAGGTCGAGCAGCCGGCCTTCGTCGAAGTAGCCCGAGCCGCAGCGCCCATTGAACAGCGCCAGCGTGCCCTCGCGCGAAGAGGGCGTCGCCTGCCAGGACTGCATGACGAACGACGCCTCGTAGACGTTGCTGCCGACCTTCGACAGCCCGGTTACCCTGAACGTCCCGCGACCCCTGTAGGTCAGGAGCTTGGTGTCGACGCCGCAGCGGTCATTGTTGAAGACGTCGGCGCTCAGGTTCCATCGCTTCCTCTGGTCGTCGAACTCGTAGTGCCGGACGATGTAGAGCGGCGGGACACTGATCGCGCCCAGGAGCGGGACGCATTCGCGGTCCTGCCAGCGACCATTCAGGGCCGGCGGTGCGACGACTCTCGGCCCTCCGCCGTGTCCGCTTCGAGACACCCTCGAGCCCTCGGCCGGGCGACGCTCGGTCGGCCGCCTCTCGGCCGGGCCGTTCTCGTTCGCGCGGTTCTCGTTCGGGCGGCTCGCGCCCGGGCGACCGACGGCCGGTCGCGCGGGAGTGGTGTCGTACAGCGCGCTGCCCGGTGACGGCGGACGGTCGACCTCGGCCATAGCGCCGGTCGCGATGGCCAGCGGGAGGGTCGCCGAGAGCGCGACGAGCCAGTGGTGGCGATGGGTCATGGTGCATCCTCTGGTCGCGACAGTACTTCGACCGCCCGCGGGCCGACAAGCGACCGGCGCTACACTGCGGCGATTCGTCGGACGCGCGACGATGGCGTCGGGATTGCTGCACAGCAACCGTCCGGGGATCCGGCGATCGATCGAGACTCGATTGAGCGGGCCACCGTCGACCGTCCGCGGCGTCCGCGATCCGCGGTGCTCAGAACAGCTTGATCTGCGCCGCAGTCAGCAACCCGAGAACGAGGTTGGCAACGACCAGGCGGTGCATCCTCCCGAGGACCGCAGCCGCGGCCGCCGCGTCCTTGGCCTCGCGCGCACGATGCAGCGCCGGCAGGAGCCGCAGCCGCAGGACCAGGAAGACCGCCGTCATTGCCACGGCGATCGCCACCATGACCCACCAGGTGACAGGAACGAGCTCGAGCGGCGTATCGGCGAACAGTCCGAGCCCTGAAGCCCAGAGGCCGATGACGGCGATGGCGACGAAGTCCAGGAACCGGGTGATGACGCGGCTCATCATCGCCAGCCGGTCGGCAGGGGCGAGGATGGCGGCGGCGGGTCGCAGGCAGCCGACGGCGAACACCATCCCGCCGATCCAGACGATCGCCGCCACCAGATGGATCAACATCCACAGTCCGCGCATCCGCCCTCGCCGTCCGTGACGTACACCGGCTTGCAATGGCCGGCGCCTTCGGCCCTGCGCCCTGGGCCCGGTCTAGGACCGATGGCCGGTGCCTTCGGCCTTCGGGCGCTGCGATGGTACCGTGCGGCGTTGGCGGCCCCGGTGCGAATCCCGGCTCGAGGGCGCCCGCGATCCAGGCGGACGACCCAGATGTCCAGCACCCCGACGCCCGTCCCGACGCCCATCCCGAAACTCGTCCCGCCAGTCCCGACGCCCGCCCCGACTCCCATCGTGCCTCGCGCCGGCGGGCGCGCGCGGCGGGATACGG
>JBEVJQ010000475.1:0-13544 GCA_040510055.1 Burkholderiaceae bacterium
ATCGAATAGCACCGGCTGCTGCCATCGGCCAGTCGTACCTGCAGGTACTGCCCGGCGCGGAACCGGGCCCGCCGGCCCGCTGGCAGGCGCAGGCGCAGCAGCGAGACATCCAGCGCGACCCGGTCGTTGCGGAACACGCGCACGGTCATCGACCGGACCTCGGCCGGGTCGACGACGCGCCACCGCGTCGGACGCAGCACCAGGTCGCTGGTTGGATGGCCGACGCAGTAGAGGATCTGCCCCGGGGCGCAGGCTTCGTTGACGAGCGCGGCGCCGCCCGGCGCGGTGACCGTCCCTTCGGCGATAGACCCGGCACAGTTCCCGCAAACGCCCTTGCGACAGGAGTACGGCAACTGGATGCCGGCCTGCAGCGCGGCATCGAGGACGCTGCGATCGGCGTCGCCCTCGAAGGCGACGTCGCTGTCCGCAATCGCGATCCGGTAGGTCACCCGTGGACCTTCGCGAGGGAAGTTCCGCGAGGGTGGCGCGCCGGGCGGTTCACGATGCAACCGCCTTGCCGGAGAGCAGGTCGATGGTCCGCAGCAGCGCCGTCGGTTCGGCAACGCCGCGCCCGGCGATATCCATCGCACTGCCATGACCGACGCTCGACAGCAGCGTGTCGGCGCCGATCGACAGCGCGCTGGCCGCCCGCGGCGCCAGCATCTTGACGGGGATGTGTCCCTGGTCGTGCAGCATCGCGACGTAGAGATCGTGCCGGCGCTGCGCCAGCAGGACGTCGGCGCCGTCGGGTCCGTCGACGGTATGGCCGGCCGCGCGCAACGCCGCGACGGCGGGGACGACGATCTGCTCGTCCTCGGGCCCGAACAGCCCGCCTTCGGAAGCGTGCGGATTGATCCCGAATACGGCGACGGCCGGTGCCGCCAGGCCGAGGATCGCGCAGCCGCGCAAGCCGGCGAGCGCGGCCCGTTCGACCAGCGCCGGCGTCAGCCGGTCGAGCGCGGTGCGCACGCTCTCGTGCAGCGTGACGTGGACGATCCGCAGCCCCGCACCGACCAGCATCAGGAACACCTCGTCCTCGGCCACGCCGCATACGCGCGCGACCAGCGACGGGTAGCCGCTGAACGCGATCCCGGCCGCATGGACCGCGGTCTCGTTGTGCGGGCAGGCAATGACGGCATCGGCCGCGCCGGCGCGGCAGGCACGCAGCGCCGACGTCGCCGCGGCCACGGCCGAAGCGCCGGCCGCGGCATCGATGACGCCGGGACGGGCCGTGGCCGTGGCGAGGGTCCCGGCCTCGACCACGCGCATCGCGCTCGGCAGGCTGGCGAGCCCGCACCAGCCCGCCGCCTGCTCGAGCACGCGTCGCGGCCCGTGGACCGTGATCCGCTCGCGTTCGACTTCGGGCAACGCGAGCCACGCCTTGATCGTGATCTCCGGCCCGATGCCGTGCGGGTCGCCGACCGCGAGCGCCAGTCGTCGCGTCACAGCGGCAACGCCAGCAGCGTATCGGTCACGGTGCTGTCGCAGACCGCGACCCGCTCGGCGAGCAGCAGTCGGCCGTCGAGGCTGACGAAGCGGTCGCGGTAGACGCCGGTGGCGAACAGGTCCGACTCTCCGGTATGCATGATTCGCGCGACGACGAACGGTGTCCGCGCGATGGCGCAGTGGGCATCGGCCGTTTCGATCAGCGGCAGCCCGAGCAGATGGCGGTAGCGATGCCGCTCGTAGATGTTCGCTTCGCGCAGTGCTGCAATCCGGTCCTCGAGCATGGCGCGCGAGTCGGCCCAGACGATCCCGGCCGGCAACCCGTCGCGCTCGTTCTCTACGTTAGTGATCCGGTAGTGGCAGTCGGCGCAGAAGAACGCCGGCCAGCGCTCGAGCGAATCGCTGTCGATCGCTTCGGCATAGGCGGCGTTGAAAGCGGCAATGGCAAGCAGGTCGATCATTCGTCCATCAGGCGACGGTATGCCTTCCAGAAACCGCGGACCGAGGTCTCGGTTGCCCGGGCCTCGCTCGATCCGGTGCCCTCGCCGCCCATCTCGACGATCGCGTCGTGGTCGTCGGCGCCGGCGATCCCGCGCTGCACGAACCCGCCGACGGCACCGTCTTCCATCGAGATGAAGCCGGCCGGGCCGACGAGGTTCGACTGCTTCAGCCGCACGGTCCGCTGCTCGGCCGTGTCGTCGACATAGCCGAGGTAGGTCCAGTTCAGCTCGGTCCGGGCGATGCCCTTCGGCAACACCTGCCGGACCGCGAGGCAGTTCTGGATCTGCTGGAGCACGAAGCCGGGAAACACCGACAGGATCTGCAGCGTGATCCCGTCGTCGAACTCGCTGAACCCGGCCAGTACGCTTGGATCCCTGAGCCGGTAACGATCGCTGTCGGACCGCAGCGCCTGGTCGCGATAGGAGCTGTCGCCGTCCTGCGCGCCCTTGTCGATCATCGAGTAACTGACGTGGTGACCGCCGCTGGGGTCGACGATCACGCCGCCCTTCTGCGACAGCCGGTTCAGCTCGAAAGTCGTGAAGAACAGGTGCAGCAGGCTGGCGTGGTAGCTGTCCTTGACGTTCTCGACGTAGAGCTTCCAGTTGTTCGGCAGCGCCTGGGTGAAGCGGCCGATCACTTCCACCGGCTTGTGGAGGACGCGCTCGATCCGTCCGGCGATCTCGTCGCCGAGGTAGTCGTCGATGTCGGGCACGTCCTCGGAGAAGCTGGCAAACACGAGCCCGCAGAACCGGGCGACGCGCAGCCGGCGCGGGCCGTGTGCATCCTTGCAGAACGTCGACGGCATCCCGCCCTTGCCCTTGACGCCGTTCTCGAACGCGACCCCGACGAGGTCGCCGCGCCGGTTGTAGGTCCAGGCGTGATAGACACACTGGAAATCGTCGGCCCGTCCCGATTTCTCGAGCGCGATCAGCGCGCCACGATGCGCGCAGCGGTTCTCGAAGGCATAGATCTCGCCGTCGTCGTCCCGGACCACGACCACCGGTGTTTCGCCGGCGAAGGTGGTCCGGAATCGCCCCGGCTCGGCGATCTCGGCCTCGAGACAGAGGTAGTTCCAGACCTCGCCACGGAAGATCCGCCGCTGCTCGCGGGCCGCGACATCGGGGTCGGCGTAGAGCGCGAACGGCACGCGGGTGAGGCGTTCGCTCTTCCAGTGCACGGGCCGTTGGCCCGCCAGGGATTCGCCCATCGAATGGCTCATCGCTCCATCACTCCAATGTCACTCGCGCGGCCGCGATCACCTTCTTCCAGCGCTCGGTTTCGCCGCGAATGAAGTCCGCGGTGCGCTCGGGCGGCCAGCCGCCCGGCGTCGCACCCTGCTCGGCGAACTTCGCGGCCACGTCGGGCATGGCCATGGCCTTGGCCATCGCTTGGTGCAGTGCCTGGACCGCGGCGCGCGGCGTCCCCGGTGGCGCCACCACGGAGAAGAAGGTGACGGCGTTCATCTCCGGGATCCGGCTCTCGGCGAACGTCGGCACCTGCGGGAGGATCTTCGAGCGTTCGGCATCGGCCACGGCCAGGATGCGCAGTTTTCCTTCCTTGTGATGCGGTGCCGACGAGCTGATGTTGTCGAAGAACACGTCGACCGAGCCGCCGATCAGGTCGACGAGCGCCGGCGCCGTCCCCTTGTACGGCACGTGCGTCATTTCCGTGCCGGTGACCTGCATGAACAGGCAGGCCGTCAGGTGCGAGGTCGTGCCGTTGCCCTGCGAGGCATAGGTGACCTTGCCCGGATGGGCCTTCAGGTGGGCGACGAAGCCGGCGACGTCCTTGACCGGCAGCTGCGGATTGACGGCGAGCACGTTGGGAACCGTGGCCAGTACCGTGACCGGGACCCAGCGCGTCGGATCGAACGGCAGGCTGCGATAGAGATTGTGGTTGATCGCGATCGGGCCCGGCGGCGAGGCCAGTACCGTCAGCCCGTCCGGCTCGGCCCGGAACACCTGCTCGGCGCCAATATTTCCGCCGGCACCGGTGCGGTTCTCGATTACGACACCGGCCGGATACTGGTCGCGGATCTTCTCGCCGACCAGTCGTGGCAGCACGTCGGCCGTCCCGCCGGCCGGGAAGGGCACGATGATCCGCAACGGGCGATTCGGCAGTTGCGCGCCGGCCGGCGCCGCCGCCAACAGCGGCGCCGCCGGTGCGGCGGCCGCGATGGTCGCGAGCGTGCGTAACGCCCGCCGTCGCGCGCTGGTGTCCGAGGTCATCGCCGTCTCCGTATCAATAGCCCTGCGAGCGGTCGACGATGCCCGACACCGTCTCTCCGGCGATCAGGGCAGAGACCCGGGCGGCAACCTGGGCGATCGATTCGCTGCGAAGCGTCTGGGCCGATATGTGCGGCGTGATCGTGATCGCGGCACAGCGGCGAAACGGATGATCGGCCGGCAACGGCTCGCTGCGGAACACGTCGAGGCAGGCGCCGGCCATTCGCCCCTCGTCGATCAGCGCCAGCAGGTCGGCGTCGACGACGTGGGCGCCGCGGGCGACGTTGATCAGATAGCCGGGGCGACGCAGGCGCCCGAGCGTCTGGCGATCGAGCAGGTTCTCGGTCTGCGGCGTCAGCGGCAACAGGCAGACGAGAACGCGCGTCGCTGCGAGGAAGGCGTCGAACTCGTCGCCGGCATGGCAGTGGACTCCGTCGACGTCTGCCCGCTGGCGGCTCCAGCCATGGACCGTGAAGCCGAGGCCGGCGACGGTCCGCGCCACCTGTGCACCGAGCACCCCCAGGCCCATCACGCCGACAGGAAAGTCGCCAGGGCGGCGAGGCGGGCGCGGCGCCCATCGTCCCGCCAGGCGATCGGCGTCGTAGTGGTCGAACTCGCGGACGTGGCGAAGTAACGCGTGGCAGACGTACTCGACCATCTGGGCACCCATCCCGCAGTCCTCGAGCCGGATCAGGCGGGCGGTCGGCGCCCACTGCAGCGACGACAGCGCGTCTACGCCGGCCCCGAGATTGAAGATCTCCGTGAGGCGGGGATGGGCATCGAAGAACGCCTGCGGCGGCTTCCAGACGGCGGCCATTGTCGCCTCGGGCGCCGATTCGGGCCAGAGCGTGACGGTCAGGTCGGGGAGTGCGCGGCGAAAGTCGGCCAGCCAGTCGGCGGCGTCGTCACCGGTGACGCAGAGCGCCAGGCGGTCCGAAGTCATGCGCCGATGACACCGGGCGTCACGGTCGCGCCTCGTGCTCCGGACGCAGCCACGGATGGCGCGCGAGCCGGTGATTGGCGAACGCGGTGATCTCGGCCTGGTGACGCAACGTGAGATCGATGTCGTCGATGCCTTCGAGCAGGCACTCCTTCCAGAACGGCTCGATCTCGAAACGACGCGACGCCCGTTCGGTGCGGATCGTCTGCGTGCCGAGGTCGATTGCGACGGCCGCGCCGGCGACGGTCTCGTCGTCGCCGAACAGGGTCGTGATCTCCTCGGCGCTCAGTTGGATCGGCAGCAGCCCGTTCTTGAAGCAGTTGGTGCGGAAGATGTCGCCGAAACTGGGCGCGATGACGCTGCGGATGCCCCAGTCGTAGAGGGCGTAGACGGCCCCCTCGCGCGACGAGCCGCAACCGAAGTTCTCGCCGGCCACCAGCACCTGCGCACCGGCATTCGCCGGCAGGTTCAGCGGGAACGATTCGATCGGCCGCTCGTCGGGACCGACGCGCTCGTCATGGAACAGGAAGTCGGCATAGCCTTCCTTGCGCGGCGTCCGCAGGAAGCGCGCCGGCACGATCCGATCGGTGTCGATGTTGCGCTGGCCGAGCCGGATCGCTTTCGACTCGAGGTTGGTGAACTTGTCCATCGTGGCCTCCGGCAAGCGGATCAGTTGGCGTGGCGCGAATCGGCGAGGTGGCCGCGGAGCGCGGTCGCTGCCGCCGTGGCCGGGCTCACCAGGTGGGTGCGAGCATCGCGCCCCTGGCGGCCTTCGAAATTGCGATTCGAGGTCGACGCACAGCGCTGCCCCGGCGCGACCAGGTCGCCGTTCATGGCGACGCACATCGAGCAGCCCGACTCGCGCCACTCGAACCCCGCCTGGCGGAACACCTGGTCCAGCCCTTCGGCCTCGGCCGCGCGCTTGACCGTCGTCGAGCCGGCGCTGACCATCGCCGGGATCCGAACGCTGCCGCCGAGCCGGCGGATCACGGCCGCCGCATCGCGGAGGTCCTGGAGGCGGCCGTTGGTGCACGAGCCGATGAACACGCGGTCGATCGGCAGCTCGCGCATCGGTCGTCCCGGTTCGAGGTCCATGTAGCGCAGCGCTGCGGCCATGCTCTCGCGCTTCTCGCTGTCGGCAATCCGCGCCGGGTCGGGGACTACGGCCCCGATCGGCACGGCATGCTCGGGGCTCGTTCCCCAGGTGACCATCGGTTCGATGTCCGTCGCATCGAGCGAGATTTCGCGATCGAAGACGGCGTCGGGGTCGCTCGCCAGCGTCTTCCAGTACGCCAGCGCCGCGTCCCAGCGCTCCCCGGACGGTGCCAGCGGACGGCCCTTGACGTAGGCGAACGTGGTCTCGTCGGGCGCGATCAGGCCGGCACGAGCTCCGGCCTCGATCGACATGTTGCAGACCGTGCAGCGCTGTTCGATCGACAACGCCTCGATCGCGCTGCCGGCGTACTCGATGACGTGGCCGACGGCCCCGTCGGCGCCGATCAGGGCGATGATCGCGAGCACCAGGTCCTTCGCGTGGACGCCATCGCGCAGCCGACCGGCGACGCGAATGCGCATCGTCTTCGGCCGGATCTGCCAGATCGACTGCGTCGCGAGCACGTGCGCCGCCTCGCTCGACCCGATGCCGAACGCGAGCGCGCCGAGCGCGCCATGCGTCGACGTGTGCGAGTCGCCGCAGACCAGCGTCACCCCCGGCAGGGTGAATCCCTGCTCCGGCCCGACGACATGGACGATGCCTTCGCGGCCGTCGCCGAGCTGGAATGCCGGCACCTTGAAGCGGCCGACGTTGCCGCGAAAGGCCGTCAGCACGCGTCGCGCGCCCTCGTCGGCCAGTGACGCCGGGTCGCGGCTGACGGTCGGCACGTAGTGATCGGGAGTTGCCAGGCACAGTTCCGGCCAGGCCACCGGCAGTCCCTTGTCGGTGAGTCGGGTGAACGGCTGGAACGAGCCGTCGTGCAACAGGTGGCGGTCGATGAACAGCAGCGTCCGGCCGTCGTCCTTGCGCAGGATGACGTGCGCGTTCCAGATCTTCTCGAACAGGGTCGTCGCGTTGCCCATCTCGTCACTCCCGCGTGTCGAATTCCCGCACTTCGGGAATTCCATCATTCGATGCAGCGCGACGTCGGAGGTCACGCTCGGGTGCATTGTTCATCTTTTCGGTTCGGTGGCGAAGGGCGGCGGGTCATGGGCGGTGATCGGTGGCACCGGCCCGCCATAGCGCTCGATGTCGACGAGACAGGTCTGGGCGGCGCATCCCTGCGCCAGTTCGGACGTGGGGATGTCCAGGGTCAGCACGTTGGCGTTGCCGTGCTTGTCGATCGACCCGGCGTCAGCCCAGGAAACCGGGTCGTACCAGGCGCCGGTGGACAAGCGGACGACGCCGGTGCGGATCCGGTCCGACAGCCGGGCGCCGGCCAGGCAGGCGCCGCGCTCGTTCCAGACCCGGACCAGGTCGCCATCGGCGATCCCGAGTCGTCGCGCATCGCCGGCATTGAGCGTGATCGGCTCACGACCGCCGATCTTGTTCGACTGGCTGAGCGCGCCGTGATCGAGCTGGCTGTGCAGCTTGGTCGACGGCTGGTCGGAGATCAGGTGAAACGCGAAGGTTTCGGCCTTCGGGCTCCCGAGCCATTCCGCCGGCTCGTACCACTGGGCATGACCGCCGCAGTCGGCCAGGTCGAATCCGGCGATCCGCTCGGAGAACAGTTCGATCCGGCCGCTCGGCGTGTGCAGCGGATAGGCCGCCGGATCGTCGCGAAACTGCTGCAGCAGCACGACCTCACCGGACCCGGCATCGAGTTCGACCAGGCCCTCGGCCCAGAACCGGTCGAACGACGGCAACGCGATCCCGAGCCGCTCGGCCGCCGGTCGGCTGGACTCGTAGAGATGCCGCAGCCACTGGTCGACATCGCGGTTCTCGGTGAACCGTTCGGCGGCCCCGAGCCGCTCCGCCAGCTCGGTGAAGATCGCGTAGTCGTCGCGCGCCTGGCCCACGGGCGCGAACGCCCGCTTCATCGCGACCAGGTAGCGCTCGCGCTGCGATTGCGCGATATCGTCGCGCTCGAGCGTGCTCGTGGCCGGCAGGACGATGTCGGCCTGTTTGGCCGTCGGCGTCCAGAACTGCTCGTGGACCACGATGACGGCCGGCTTTCGCCAGGCGCGGCGCAACCGGTTCAGGTCCTGGTGGTGATGGAATGGGTTCCCGCCCGCCCAGTAGACGAGATCGATGTCGGGGTAGCGGTGCGTACGTCCGCCGTATCGGAACGTCGTCCCCGGGCGCTCGAGCATGTCGGTCAGGCGGGCCACGGGGATGAAGGCCTCGACCGGGTTGTTGCCTTGCGGGAGCGTCGGGCCGGAGAATCGCGCCTCGCCACTGCCGACCATATTGAGGGCGCCATAGCCGACACCGAAACCGCCGCCGGGCAAGCCGATCTGACCCAGCATCGCGGCCAAGGTCAAGATCATCCAGTACGGTTGCTCGCCGTGATGGGAGCGCTGCAGCGACCACGAGCCGGTCACCATCGTCCGCGTGCTCGCCATGTCGCGCGCCAGCGCCACGATGGTCTCGGCCGGAATTCCGCAGATTTCGGCGGCCCAGGCGGCGTCTTTCGCGACGCCGTCGGACTGCCCGGTCAGGTACCGGGCAAAGCGATCGAAGCCGACGCAGTGCGTCTCGAGGAAAGCGGTGTCATGGCGTCCTTCACGATAGAGCGTGTGCGCCAGGCCCAGCATGAAAGCGGTATCGGTGTTCGGCCGGATCGCGAGCCACTCGAATGGGCCGCCGGTATCGATGTCGTCGCCGACGGGACTGATGTTGACGAAGCGAACACCGGCCTCGCGCATCCGCGCCAGCGCCGACGGGACCTGGTGACGGCCGGCGCCGCCCGGGCTCACCTGGGCGTTCTTCGCCGGCACGCCACCGAAGCTGACGAACAGCCGCGTCGTGTCCGCAAGCCGGTTCCAGCTCGTGTGCTGCGCCGTCAACTCGCGCATCGGCGCGACGATGTGCTGCATCAGGACGTGCGCGGCGCCGAGGCTGTAGGAGTCGACATGGCGAACATAGCCGCCGATAAAATTGAGGAACCGGTGGATCTGGCTCTGGGCATGATGGAAGCGCCCGGCGCTGGACCAGCCGTACGAGCCGCCGAAGATCGCCTCGTTGCCGTGCTCGGCGATCGTTCGCTTCAGCGCCGCGGCCACCAGGTCGAGGGCCCGATCCCACGACACCTCGACGAACGGATCGATACCGCGCAGTTCGCGCCCGGCACCCGGTCCGTGGGCGAGCACACTGCGTCGGACAGCGGGCCGCGCGATCCGGGCGCTGCTGCGGTAGGCCGCGAACATCCCGTCGCCGATCGCGGACGGTGACCCGTCGCCGGCGAACGGCCGCAAGCCGACGGGCGCGCCGGCGCGCATCACGAATTCGTAGATGCCCCAGTGGGCAGCGGTCAGGGTGGGCATTCGGTGGCGCTCCCTATCCGAAGCGGTAACTCGACGCGCTGATCCCGCCGAAAAATGCGTCCTCGTGGTAGACGCGGGTCGCCGATTCGTTCTCGGCGGCGCCCACGGCGACCATCAGTGGCAGCAGGTGTTCCTCACGCGGATGCGCCGCGCGCGCCGCGGGCGCCTGCTCCCAGGCAGCGAGCGCGTCCGACCGCTCGATTCCGGTCGCGCCCATCGTTCGATGCAACCAGCCATCGAACGCCGCCGACGGGGCCTTCGCACCAGGGCCGAAGTTGCGCAGGTTGTGATAGCTGAGACCGCTGCCGACGATGAGGATGCCCTGGTCGCGCAGCGGCGCGAGCGCGCGCCCCAGCGCCAGGTGCTCGGCGGGCTCCAGCCCATGCCGCAGTGACAACTGCACGACCGGCAGGTCGGCCTTCGGCCAGGCTACCGCCATCGGCGAGAACATGCCGTGATCGAAACCCCGCTCGGCGTCGACGCCGGCGGCCATTCCCGCCGACTCGATCAGCGCGCGGGTGCGGTCGGCCAGTTCCGGATCGCCCGGTGCCGGGTAACGGACCTCGTAGGTGAACGCGGGAAAGTTGTAGTAGTCATAGAGCATCGGCGGCGACGGATGGGTCATCACCGTGAAGACCGGCTCCTCCCAGTGCGCCGAGATCATCAGCATCGCCCTCGGCTTGTCGCCGGCCTCGTCAGGCATCCTTCGCAACGCGGCGGCGAGCCGATCGTAGGCACCGCCCGTCTGATCGAGCATCCACGGCCACGGCCCGCCACCGTGAGAGATGAAGAACGTCGGGAACCGGTGGGTTCGGCGGTCGGCTTCCTGGGGCATCGTTCGACTCCTGCAATGCGTGAGGCTGTCCACTGGGGGAAGCAGTTCACCCGCGCGAGGCAGTCGACCGCGTGCGGCCGTCAGCCAGCGGGGCCAGTGCCCGGCGGCCGGTCACGCCCTGGCAGATACTTCGGGGCCAGTCGCTTCGGGGCCAGTCGCTTCGGGGCCAGTCACGCGGCTAGCCAGTCCCTGCGGCCAGTCACCCGCGGCCAGTCACGCGGCTGGCCAGTCAACTCGTCCGAGGCAGTTCGCCGCGTGCGATCGTCTGGGGATGTCAACCGCGCGAATTGATGTTAGTGGAGAATCGCCGTCGAAGCCGGCGGAGAGCAAGCGTCGGGCGTGGCCTTCACGCCGATCGCCATTACCCCGGCCTTGATAGCGATCGCGATGTCGATCGCGACGGAAACGGGAGGGACGAATGGACAAGGCCGATTCATCAGGAGTCCAACTCTACGTCGAGTCGACCGGCGACGGGCCGGCGATCGTCTTCGTCCACGAGTTCGCTGGCGATCATCGGAACTGGGAACCGCAGGTCCGGCACCTCGCGCCGACCCATCGCTGCATTACGTTCAATGCGCGGGGCTATCCGCCGTCCGATGTTCCCGGCCGCATCGACGACTACGGCCAGGACCAGGCTGTCGCCGACATCGCGGCCGTGATTCGCCATTGCGGCCTCGACCGCGCCCATGTCGTCGGCCTGTCGATGGGCGGGTACGCAACGTTGAACTTCGGCATCACCCATCCCGACAAGGCGCTGTCGCTCACCATCTGTGGCGCCGGTCATGGGTCGGATCCCCAGACCCGCGAGCAGTTCCTGAAGGACAGCGCAGAGCTCGCCGAACGGATGGTGACGCTCGGGATGGAAAAGGGAACCGAGCACTACGCCAACAATGCGTCACGCCGACGGTTCGGCCAGAAGGATCCGGCCGGCTTTGCCGCGTTCAACCGCCAGTTCGCCGAGCATTCGGCAACCGGTTCGTCGTTGACGATGCGCGGCTACCAGCTCCGCCGCAGGACGATCTACCAGCTCGAGGAAGAAATGCGCCGGATCGCCGCCCCGACGTTGATCGTCACCGGCGATGACGACGATCCCTGCATCGAACCGTCGCTGTTCATGAAGCGCACCATCCCCGGCGCCCGGCTGTGGGTCGTCCCCCGGACCTCGCATACCGTCAATCTCGAGGAACCGGTTTGGTTCAACGACGTTGTCGGACGGTTCATCGCCGAGGTCGACAGCGGTCGCTGGCAGCCCTGAACGAGGAGAGCGTGGGCAGGGCGCTGACGCGCGTGCCCACGGCCGATCGGGCAGGTTTATGCTGATCACGGCAGCGTCCCGGGTCCCGGGGGCCGGCCACGGACGGCGAGCGGACGTTTCCGCTGAAACGTGTTCAGTGTCCCGACCGGCAGTCGAGGGACGGTGCCGGACCCGAGGACAAGCGTTCGTTCGCCCGCACCAGGCATGGCGCTGGTGGCTGATGCGCAACCGCGAGCGCACCGCAAAGCCGCCAGGAGCGATTGCCTCTCGACTTCGCCTGAGCGCAGCTTCTGGCCGCGTCCTTTTCTTACAGACCTGCCTTCACAGTCTTCCGCGCTTGACCACGCACGGTCGCCGCAACGTGCATCGTCTAGGTTCGTGATCTGCCAGGAGCAGCAAACGGCCAGGAGTAGCGATCCCTGGCCAGAGTAGCGATCCCTGGCCAGGAAAGCGATCCTTGGCCAGGGAAGTGATCCTCCGCCCGGAGCAGCGAACCTCGTCCAGGAGCAGCAACCTCGGCCAGGGCAGCGATCCTCGGCCAGGAGCAGCAATCCTCGGCCAGGAGCAGCAATCCTCGGCCAGGAGCAGCAATCCTCGGCCAGGCAGCATCACCAGCCCCACAGCCGGCGTCACCCTCCCCGCCTATCCCGGCCAATCCCTCATCACCGTCTGGCGACTGCCTCCTTGCCGACGCAACGCTCGAAGCGCTGCTGAACGCGATTGGCGAACCACTCGGTGGTGAGCTTGCGGGTGATTTTGGGGCTGCGCAGGTCGATCCGCGGGATCACGGCGCGCGGCAGCGGCCGACCGCTCTTGCGTTCGGCCAACGCGAAGACGCTGTTGTAGAGCTCGGTCCGTTCGAACGCCTGCCGGTCGCCTTGCTCGAGCGCCTGCCGGATCGCCGTATCGCCGATTCCCAGCAGCGGACCGAGCGAACGGACCGCCGCTTCGGTCGCGCCGACCTGGCCACGGCTGCCATCGGGGACGATCAGGTCGCCGTCCAGTGTCAGCGCCATTCCCGAGGCCGCGGCCACGGCCGCCTGGAACGCGGCATTGCGGCTCGCATACCAACCGGCGTTGAAGTCCGCAAAGCGATAGAGGTGACGGTCGTACGACGCTGGGTAGCCGAGCAAATGGGCGATGCCGAAGTAAAGGCCGCCGCGGCGCGTGAACACCTCGTCCCGGATCGAGCCGTTGTGATCGAACGGGTACGGCCGTTCGCTCGCATGACGCTCGGAAAAGCCGATCCCGACTTGCATCGGCCCCCCGGTCCGGACCGGGTTGGCGCTGCTGAACAGTTGCTTGCCGAGAGGCACCTGGCCGATCAGATCCTCGTAGAGCCGGCTCAGTTCGTGTTCGGTCCTGATCGTCGAGATTCGTTCGGCGTAGGTGCGGCCGTTGCCCGATTCGAGCTGCAGCGCCGCCCGGACGAAGAATGACGGAATACCCAACCGCGCTGCGCGCCGGTCGATCTCTTCCCGAGCGATCTTCGGCAGACCGGGAACGGCGGGGTCGACGGTGAAGGTCGATTCCTGCTCGGTCACGGCCAGCGCGGCGCAGAGATTCTCGGTGGTCGGCGCGATCCCGAGGCGCTCGAACGCGACCTGGATGTCGCTTGCCCACCCTTCGCGGTCGGTTAGACCCGCCGGCAACGATGCGACCAGCTGGGCGCGGACCTCGGCCGGCGAGCGCCGCGGTTCCTTGACCTGTCGTTCCGCGGCACAGCCGGCGGCGAGCACGATGGCCAGCACGGCTAGCCATTGCGAAATCGAGCGGCCACGCCCGGAGGCGCGCGCCGCCCAGGACGCACGTGGCGCCCAGGACGCACATGCCGCCCAGGACGCACATGCCGCCCAGGACGCA
>JBEVJQ010000476.1:0-13379 GCA_040510055.1 Burkholderiaceae bacterium
GCCCGAGGATCACGCGCCCCGGCTGCGGGAGCAATGCTCTATGCTTTGCGACTCCTCTCACCAGGCCTTGTACTGGGCCGGTCGGACATGCCTGCCAGATCCACCACCGCCACGAAATCCACGAGTCGCCAGCGGTCGCCGATCGCGTCGCGGCGCAAGCCCGTGCTGCGGTTTCGCATTCGGATTACAGATGGAGAAACCGTCGCGGTCGGACCGGGAAAGATCGCCTTGCTCGAAGCGATCGGGAGCACAGGCTCCATCACTTCCGCGGCCAAGACCCTTCAGATGTCGTACCGCCGCGCCTGGCTGCTTGTCCACGAGCTGGACCAGTCAATGCGCACGCCCGTCGTCGAGACGTCGCCGGGAGGGCAACGCGGCGGAGGCAGCGTACTGACCGAAGCTGGACGGCAACTCATCTTCCTCTACCGACGAATCGAGGACAACGCCAGATTGGCCTGCCGTGGCGACATCGAGCAGTTGATGAAGATGTTGGCACGTTGATGACCGAGAGATAGGCCGACGCCTGCCGGGTGTGCGTCATTGCATCGCATGAGCGCATCGTGGTGGCGGAAGCGGTGAGATTCGAACTCACGAACGGTTTCCCGTTGCCGGTTTTCAAGACCGGTGCAATCGACCACTCTGCCACGCTTCCGTCGATCCGAATCCGGGGCGCCGTGCCGTCGCCGTGCTCGGCCTCGCGCCACCAGACCACGCGCGCATTCTTCTGCCATCCAGCCAGCGTCTCGCTGGCGTCATTGCGCCGCCTGGTCGGCGATTCTACGATCCTGGTTCCCGATCTCCCCGATTGCCGGAACAGGAGGAGCGGCTTTCGCGTGCCGCTCGTTGCGCACGCGCATCCAGGGACGCTCGCGGCCAGTCCGTGCCGTCCACGGCACAATCGCCGCTATGACCGAATCCACCACCGACCCGACGGCGCTCGAAGCGTTCGTCCGTTCCCACGCCCGCCTCGTCGTCCTCACCGGCGCCGGGATCTCCACCGCTTCGGGGATCCCCGACTACCGCGATGCCGACGGCCGCTGGAAGCGCGCGGCCCCGATGACCTGGCAGGCTTTCTCCGCCAGCGAAGGCGGGCGCCGCCGCTACTGGGCGCGGAGCCTGCTTGGCTGGCCACGGGTCGCTGCGGCGGTTCCGAGCGCGGCCCATCGGGCGCTGGCCCGAGTCGAAGCGCGGGGTCGCTGTCGGTTGCTGGTCACCCAGAATGTCGATGGACTCCATCAACGCGCCGGCAGTCGCGCCGTGGTCGACCTGCACGGGCGACTCGATCGCGTCGTCTGCCTCGCTTGTGCGCGAATCGAGGGGCGGGGCTCGTTCCAGGATCGACTGATCGACAGCAATCCGGCCTGGCCATGGCTGCCGGTCGTGCCGGCGCCTGGTAGCCCGTCGACGCAGGCCGCCCCCGACGGCGATGCCGATCTCGACGACGTCGATTTCAGCGCCTTCCGCGTCCCGCCCTGCCTCACCTGCGGTGGCGTGATGAAGCCCGACGTCGTGTTTTTCGGCGAGTCGGTCCCGCGGGACCGGGTGGCCCAGGTATCGAAGGCCGTGGCCGAAGCCGATGGCCTGCTCGTCGTCGGTTCTTCGCTCACCGTTTTTTCCGGCTGGCGCTTCGCCCGCGACGCGGCGGCGCTCGGCCTGCCGGTCGTGGCCGTGAACCTCGGGACGATGCGCGCCGACCCGCTCCTGACCCTCAAGATCGTCGCGACGGCGGACGAGGCGTTGGCGGGCCTGCTCCGATCAGACGCCGCGACCGCGACGCCGGCGACGATCTCGCACCCGCAGTCCGCGCCGATGTCGTTGACCTGCGGACCAGGACAATAGCGGCCGACGACGCGACGGCCACGATCCGCAACCGCGGTAACGACCGCCGATGGACTCCGTCACGCAGTTCACGCTCGGCGCTGCCGTCGGTGTCGCCGTCATGGGACGGCACGCCCCGCGCTGGAAATCGGCGCTCTGGGGAGCGGTCTGCGGAACATTGCCGGACCTGGACGTCTTCGTCGACCGCGGCGATCCGATCCGCGACATGATCCTTCACCGGACCGAGTCGCACGCGGTCTTCTACCTGACACTGGTCTCGCCGCTGATCGCCGTTCTGATCTCGGCGATCCATCGCGATCGCCAGTTCGGGCGCTGGTGGCTCGCCGTCTGGATCGCGCTGATCACCCATCCGCTTCTTGACCTGATGACGGTCTACGGCACGCAGATCGCGTTGCCGTTCACAGCAACGCCGTATTACATCGGTTCGGTATTCGTCATCGATCCGGTGGTCACGATCCTGTTGCTGGCGGGCGTTGTCGCCGCCGTGATCCGCGGTGCGCCGGGACTACGCTCGAACGCCGTCGGACTGGGGCTGGCTTGCGCCTATCTCGCCTGGGGCGTCGGCGCGCAGGCGCAGGCGCGTGACGCCGCCAGGGACTCGCTGGCCCACGCCGGGGTCGCCGCCACCGGCTTGCTGGTCACGCCGACGGCGTTCAACACCGTGCTGTGGCGGATCGTTGCGATGACACCCGACGTCTGGTACGAAGGGTCTTGGTCATTTCTCGATCCGCCAGGCGATATCGTCTTCGTTGGTCGGCCGACGGGACGAGAGCTGTTCGAGCGGCATGCCGACGACTGGCACGTGCAGCGACTTGCCTGGTTCAGTCACGGCTTCTTCGACGTGGCTGCGACGCCGGCGGGCCTGCGGCTACGCGACCTGCGGATGGGCTATGGCGACGCCTACACTTTTACCTTCACGCTACCCCATCTCGGACGCGATTCGCAGAACAACGAACCGAGCAGCACAGCGGCGGTGATCCGGCAAACATACCGCGTCGATATCCGCGCGGCGCTGCCGTGGCTGTGGCATCGGATGGGGGGTGAGGTATCCCCTTTCCCGGCGAACGAAGGACGCGCTCTGGCCGAATGAACCTGGCTTCGCGCCGGTGGCCGGGGGCGACGCCCCGCGAGTCGAAACAGCGAACGATTTTCGCGGCAGCCGTGGTAATGTTGTTCGCCGGCGGCCGCTGCCCTCGCAACCGGAGCAACTGCAATGCGACCCATCCAGATGCTGGCGCGCGGATTGACCGCGATAATGCTCGTTTCGAGCCTTGCGAGTTGCGCGGTCCAGTCCGGTGCGGATGGAGGCCTCGCATCGCAGCCTCCTGTCGCTGCGGGTGCATCGTCAGCACCCTCGGTGCTTGCACCGGCACCGTCTTCACCACCGGCGCCGACCGCGGTCCCCGCTGCGCCGCCGCCGACTGGCGCATTGACGGCGCCAGCTTCGGCGCCGAGCCGCAGCGGCAAGCCCAATGTGGTCGTGCTGGCCACGGGCGGTACGATCGCCGGCGCCGGCGCCAGCGCCGCCAATAGCGCCACTTATCAGGCGGCAAAGGTACCGGTCGAGACACTGGTCGCCGGCATCCCGGAACTGGCCGACGTCGCCAACGTCCGCGGCGAGCAGGTGTTCCAGATCGCTTCCGAGAGCTTGACCAATGCGCACCTGATCACGCTCGGCAAGCGCGTCTCGCAACTCGCCAAGGATCCGGCCGTCGATGGCATCGTCATCACGCACGGCACGGATACGCTGGAAGAAACGGCGTTTTTCCTAAACCTCGTGGTCCGAACCGAAAAGCCGATTGTCGTCGTCGGTTCGATGCGCCCCGGCACGGCGATGTCGGCCGACGGGTCGCTGAACCTGTTCGATGCCGTCGTCCTCGCCGGCGACCCGACAGCGCGCGGCAAGGGCACGCTGGTGATGATGAACGACGACATCCTCAGCGGCCGCGATGTCAGCAAGCGGATCAACATCAAGACCAACGCGTTCGGCAGCCAATGGGGAGCGCTGGGCACGGTCGTCGAAGGTCGGTCTTACTGGTTTCGCGCTCCGGTGAAGCGCCACACCGCGGCCAGCGAGTTCGACATCGAGACGATCGACCGGTTGCCGGTCGTGGCGATCATCTACGGCTCCGGCGATATGGGGACGTCGCTGGTCGAGGCCGCGGGTCGTTCGGACGCCCGTGCCATCGTCCATGCCGGCACCGGCAACGGCTCGGTGCCGAACTACGGCGTCGAAGGCTTGCGAAAACTGCGCGCCCAGGGCGTCCAGATCATCCGCGCGGCGCGCGTCCCCGACGGCTTCGTGCTGCGCAATGCCGAGCAACCGGACGACAAGTACGACTGGATCGTCGCCCACGATCACAATCCGCAGAAGGCCAAGATCCTGGCCGCGCTGGCATTGACCCGGACCAGCGACCCGAAGGAGATCCAGCGGATATTCTGGCAGTATTGACAGCATCCGCGGGACACCCTCCGCGGGAGGCATCCGCGGGACACCATCCGCGGGACACCCTCCGCGGGAGGCATCCGCGGGACACCCTCCGCGGGCCAGCATCTGCGGGATGGCCGCGGTACTGGCGCGGGGCGGCGCCGGATCGGCGCCGAACGGACGTCGCCGGGGATCGGGGAAGACCGCCGCGCCCGACCCGCAGGTCAGCGCAGCGACTGGTTGATCTTCGCCAGCGCGGCCGAACCGGGACAGAGCTCGGGCGCGCCGAGCTGGTTCAACGGCGCCTGGACAGTGTTCAGGTGCCCGTGAAGGTCGGCGGCCTCGTTCTCGAGGTAGAGCAGCCCCGTCAGTACCTCGCCCTGGCGTAGATGGGTGCCGATCGCGCTCATGGCACCCTGGCGATCGCGCGGCTCGTAGTCGGCCTTGAGCTTGCGCAATCGCAGCACCTGCCCGTCATGCTGGACCACGTCTGTGACCTCGCCTGCTGAATAGTCGGTGGTGATCTCCTGGCGGCGGGGCATGAAGTCGAGCCGGTTGACGGCCGCGTTGTGTTCGCGGACGTAGTCGTAGCTCTTGGTGCTGCCGGTGTGATTGTTGAACGCCACGCAGGGGCTGATGACGTCGATGAACGCCGCGCCACCATGGGTCAGCGCGGCCTTGACCAGTGGGATCAGTTGGGTCTTGTCGCCGGAGAAGCTGCGGGCGACGAAGGTCGCTCCCATCAGAATCGCGAGCGACGCCATGTCGATCGCCGAATCCGGATTCACGACACCGCGCTTCGACTTCGAGCCCTGGTCAGCTGTAGCCGAGAACTGCCCCTTGGTCAGCCCGTAGACGCCGTTGTTCTCGACGATGTACGTCATGTTGACGCCGCGCCGCATGACATGGGCGAATTGCCCGATCCCGATCGAAGCCGAATCGCCGTCACCGGAGACGCCGAGGTAGATCAGGTCACGATTGGCGAGGTTTGCACCGGTCAGCACCGACGGCATCCGGCCATGGACCGAATTGAACCCGTGCGAGTTCCCGAGGAAGTAGTCGGGCGTCTTCGACGAGCAGCCGATACCCGACAGCTTGGCCACCCGGTGCGGCTCGATATCGAGTTCCCAGCAGGCCTGGATGATGGCGGCCGAAATCGAATCGTGGCCGCAACCGGCGCACAGCGTCGAAATCTTGCCTTCGTAGTCGCGCCGCGTGTATCCGACCCTGTTCTTCGGCAGCGTTGGATGATGGAGTCGGGGCTTGGCGAGGTAGGTCATCGAGGTGTCCTGGACGTCATCGGCTCCCGCTGTGGGGCGACCATCGGGGTCAGGCCGCCTTCACGCGCTCGAGCGGCGTCACGTTGCGCCCGTCGATCCGCGTGCCGATCTCGCCGGCGATGAACCGCGCGGTGATGGGCGTACCGTCGTAATGGAGCACGGCGACGAGTCGCGCCGGATCGATCTGCAGTTCGTTGATCAGCAAGGTGCGCATCTGGGCATCGCGGTTCTGCTCGACCACGAACACGCGTTCATGCGCGGCGATGAACCGCCCCACGGCCTCGGCGAACGGAAAACCGCGAAGCCGGCACAGGTCGACGCCGATGCCGGCCTCCTCGAGCTGGACGACGGCTTCGTTAATCGCCGGACTGGTTGATCCGAAGTAGATGACGCCGAAGCGCGCAACCTTGTCGGGCTCACCGCCCGCCGACCGGATCACCGGTGCCGGAACCAGCTTGCGTGCGGTGTCGAACTTGCGCAGCAGCCGCTGGACGTTGTCGACGTAGTCGGGGCCGGTCTCGGAATAGGCCGCGTAGCGGTTCTTCGTGGTGCCGCGGGTGAAATAGGCGCCGCGGGTTGGATGCGTTCCGGGGAGCGTGCGGAACGCGATGCCGTCGCCGTCGACGTCGAGGTAGCGGCCGAACTCGGTGCCGGCATCGAGCATCGTCCGGTCCATGACTTTTCCGCGGTCGTACTGGCGCGAGTCGTCCCACTCGAACGGCGCACACAGCCGATGGTTCATCCCGATGTCGAGATCGGTCATGAGGAACACCGGCGTCTGCAGTCGATCGGCCAGGTCGAGTGCGAGCGCGGCGAACTCGAAGCACTCGTGCGGATCCTCCGGCAGCAGCATCGGATGCTTCGTGTCCCCGTGCGAGGCGTACGCGCAGGCCAGCAGGTCCGCCTGCTGAGTTCGGGTCGGCATCCCGGTCGACGGGCCGCCGCGCTGGACATTGATGATCGTCGCCGGAACCTCGGCGAAGTACGCGAGGCCGATGAACTCGGTCATCAGCGACACCCCAGGGCCGGAAGTCGCCGTGAAGGCACGGGCACCGTTCCAGCCGGCGCCGACGACCACGCCGATCGACGCCAGTTCGTCCTCGGCCTGGACGACCGCATGGCGATTGCGCCCGGAACCCGGCTCGACGCGGAACTTCCGGCAGTAGTCCTGGAACGCCTCGGCCACCGACGACGACGGCGTGATCGGATACCAGGCGCAGACCGTGGCACCGCCATAGAGGCAACCGAGCGCGGTGGCGGCATTGCCCTCGGCAAAGATCCGGTCGCCGACGGCATCGGAGCGGCGCACCGACAGGCCGACGGCGCCGCGCAGGTGCGCCGTCGCGTAGTCGTAGCCCATCTGGAACGCGGCGACGTTCGGCCCGAGCAGCTTTTCCTTGCCCTTGTACTGCTCGCCGATCAGTTCGGTCACGGCCCCGGGCTCGATCCCGAGCAGCGCCGCCAGGGCCCCGATATAGACGATGTTCTTCAGCAGCTGCCGTTCGCGTGGGTTCGAATAGGCATCTGCGCAGAGCCGTGTCAACGGCACACCGATCGCGTTGACGCCGGGCCGGAACTTCGACGGCGCCAGCGGCTTGGTGTCGTCGTAGAGCAGGTAGCCACCGGGCTCGATCTCGAGCAGGTCCTTGTCCCAGGTCTGCGGGTTCATCGCGACCAGAAGGTCGACACCGCCGCGGCGGCCGAGGTGACCGGCCTCGGTCACTCGGACCTCGTACCAGGTCGGCAGGCCCTGGATATTCGACGGGAAGATGTTGCGCGGACTGACGGGAACGCCCATCCGCAGGATGCTCTTCGCGAACAGCTCGTTGGCCGATGCCGAACCCGAGCCGTTGACGTTGGCGAACTTGACCACGAAATCGTTGACCGCTTCGATCATGGTTGTCTCGCTCATTCCACAGGCAGATATCCTGGCTTCCGCGGGCTCATGCCACAGCCTTCACGGGCACCGCCGCCGGCGCCATCCCGGGACGGCAATGGCGACCGGCCTTGGTCGTGTCGAGGAGGAATTTCTGCATGTCCCAGGCGCCCGTCGGGCAGCGCTCGGCGCAGAGCCCGCAATGCAGGCAGACGTCCTCGTCCTTGGCCATGACGCGACCGGTGGCCAGGCCCTCGGCAACGTAGATCGCCTGTTCGGGATGCAACGCCGGCACGCGCAGGCGCTGGCGAAGGTCGTCCTCGGTGCCATTGGCAGTGAAGTTGATACAGTCCGTCGGACAGACGTCGACGCAGGCGTCGCACTCGATGCAGAGTTTCGGGGCGAAGACCGTCTGCACGTCGCAGTTGAGGCAGCGCTGGGCCTCGTTCCAGGCGGTCCGGGCATCGAAGCCGAGCTCGACTTCGACCCTGATGTTCTTCAACGCCTGGTTCAGGTCGCTCCACGGCACCTTGTAGCGGGTATCGGGCGCGATCGCGTTGTCGTAGCTCCACTCGTGGATGCCCATCTTCTGCGACACCAGCGTGACCGCCGGCGCCGGGCGATGAGCGATGTTCTCGCCGTGCAGGAACTTGTCGATCGAGACCGCAGCTTCGTGGCCATGGGCGACCGCCCAGATGATGTTCTTCGGACCAAGCGCCGCGTCGCCGCCGAAGAAGACATTCGGCAGACTCGACTGCAGCGTCTTCTCGTCGATCTTGGGCATCCCCCGGTCGTCGAACGCGATGCCGCTGTCACGCTCGATCCACGGGAAGGCGTTCTCCTGGCCGACGGCGATCAGCACCTGGTCGCACTCGAAACGTTCGTCGGGCTCGCCCGTGGGCTCGAGCGAGCGGCGGCCGCTGTCATCGTAGACGGCCGCGACCTTCTCG
This sequence comes from Burkholderiaceae bacterium, assembly GCA_040510055.1. GTDB lineage: Bacteria > Pseudomonadota > Gammaproteobacteria > Burkholderiales > Burkholderiaceae_E > Lautropia. Next base: position 8,374 of record JBEVJQ010000476.1, read on the forward strand.
AAGACCATCGCGACCAGCCTGCCGTGATCGTGTTCGAAGGACTTGGGCACCAGGAAGTTCAGGATCGGAATGCCCTCGTGCTGGGCGTCTTCCTTTTCCCACGGGCTGGCCTTCATCTCGTCGAAGCCGGACCGGACGATCACCTTGACGTCCTCGCCACCCAGCCGGCGCGCCGTGCGGCAGCAGTCCATCGCGGTATTGCCACCGCCAAGGACGATCACCCGTCGGGCCGCCCGGTCGGTATGGCCGAAGGACACCGAGTTCAGCCAGTCGATGCCGATATGGATGTGCTTTGCCGCCTCCTTGCGACCCGGAAGGTCGAGGTCGCGGCCGCGCGGGGCGCCGGAGCCGACGAAGACGGCATCGTAGCCTTCGCTCAGAAGCCCCTTGATGGAGTCGACCCGTTGCCCGCCGCGGAAATCGACACCGAGATCGAGGACGTATCCTGTCTCCTCGTCGATCACCGACTCCGGCAACCGGAAGCGGGGGATCTGAGTCCGGATCATGCCCCCGGCCTTCGCATCGCCGTCGAAAACGGTAACTTCGTAGCCGAGGGGCGCCAGGTCACGGGCCACGGTCAGCGAGGCCGGGCCGGCACCGACGCAGGCTATTCGCTTGCCGTTGCTGGCGGCGGCAGGCTTTGGCAGCCGGCTCTTGATATCCTCCTTGAGATCGGCGGCTACGCGCTTGAGCCGGCAGATCGCGACCGGTTCGGGGGTCGGTCGCTGGCCTTCCTCGACCCGGCCCCGGCGACAGGCCGGCTCGCACGGCCGGTCACAGGTACGGCCGAGGATCCCGGGAAAGACGTTCGATCGCCAGTTGACGAGGTAGGCGTCTCCGTAGCGCCCGGCGGCAATCAGTCTGATGTATTCGGGAACCGGCGTGTGGGCCGGACAGGCCCATTGGCAATCAACGACCCGGTGAAAATAGTCGGGGTCGCGGACATCGGTCGCCTGCAACTTTGTCTCCTGCTCGGGGATCGACCGGATTCCCAGCCGTCGCCCTGTTACAGGAAATATTAGTCCTTTTCGCGGCCCCGATCCGGTAGTTAGCGCTGCAACGAGGTGCGAAGGTGTCGGATATTTGCACCAAGGCGAACCGATTGCGGACGGCGGGCCCGAATTCTCAGCGGTCGAACTCGGGCCATGGCCAAACGCCGGCGTAGAGCTTCTCCAGCCAGTGGACAGCGACCTGCGTCTTGACGTCGGGCAGCCGCCCGGCGCGAATCTCGTCGACCAGCCAACCCAACGTCACCCACTCGAGTTCGACGAATTCCTCGTGATCGAGCTGGCGCGGGCGCTGGGTCAGGTCGCGCGCCAGGAACAGGTCAATCAGCTCATTGGAAAAGCCGATCGCCGGATGGAGCTGGGTCAGGAACGCCCAGCGCGCGGCCTCGTAGCCGGTCTCCTCGAGGAGTTCGCGCTTGGCGGTTTCGATCGAGCTCTCGCCGCGATCGAGCTTGCCCGCCGGAATCTCGACGTAGACGCGGCCCATCGCATAGCGGAACTGGCGCTCGATCAGGATCCGCTGGTCGTCGGCGATCGGCACCATCGCCGAAGCACCGGGGTGAAGGACATATTCGCGTGTCGAGGTCGAGCCGTCGGGCAGGCGCGCGACATCGCGATTGACCGCGAGGAAGTTGCCGCGAAAGACCGCTTCGCTGCCGATGGTGGTCTCCGACAGCCTGTCGGCCGGCGCCGTCCACGGTGCATCGGGCGCGACCACGGACGGCGCATTGATCGCCGCGGCCATGCCGGCGAACCGCCGCGCCGCGCCACCCGGATCAGCCAACCGCGTCGACCTCAGCCAAGCTGCATTGCCTGTCGGACCGCGGCGGCGCACAGGCTCATCAACGGTCCCGGGAGGATGCCCAGCAACAGTACCAGCAGTCCGTTGGCGGCCATCACCGTCGATGCATCACCGGAGGCGGAGATCGGCGTCAGGTCGACCGGCTCGTCGAAGTACATGACCTTGACCACGCGCAGGTAATAGAACGCGCCGATCAGCGACATCATCACGGCGAAGACGGCGAGCCAGACCAACCCGGTATCGATCACCGCCTGTAGGACGGCCAGCTTGGCATAGAACCCGACGAAAGGTGGAATGCCGGTCAGCGAGAACATCATCGCCAGCATCACGCCGGCCATCCAGGGGCTGCGCCTGCCGAGCCCGGCGAGATCGGCGATCTGCTCGGCCTCGAGCCCGCGGCGCGCGAGCAGCTGGATGATCCCGAACGTGCCGAGTGTGGTGAGCACGTAGGTGATCGCGTAGAACATGGCGCTCGAGAAGCCGCTGCCGGCAAACCGAGCCTCGCCACCATGGCTTGCCAGCAGCCCGAGCAGCACGAACCCGACCTGGCCGATCGCCGAATAAGCGAGCATCCGCTTGAAATTGGTCTGGGCGATGGCCGCCAGGTTGCCCAGGGCCAGCGACAGCACCGCCAGCACGATCAACATCAGGTGCCAGTGGATCGAGGTCGACATCAGCGTCTCGCCCAGCAGCCGGAATACGAGTGCGAAAGAGGCGAGCTTGGAGCTGCCCGCGATCAGCAAGGTCACTATCGTCGGCGTCCCCTGGTAGACGTCGGGCAGCCACATGTGAAACGGCACCGCACCGAGCTTGAAGGCCACCCCCGCCACGAGGAAGACCAGGCCGAAGGCCAGCACGCCGTTGCTGACCGCGCCCCCGGCAATGCTGCGGGCGATGGCGGTGATGTCGAGCGAGCCTGTGGCGCCGTAGATCATCGACATCCCGTAGAGCAGGAAGCCGGAGGCCAGCGCACCGAGGACGAAGTACTTCATCGCCGCCTCGGTCGCCAGGACCGAGTCGCGGCGGATCGCGCACATCGCGTAGAGCGACAGGGACATCAGTTCGAGGCCGAGGTAGAGCACCAGCAGGTTCGACCCCGAGATCATCACCATCTGGCCCAGCAGCGAGAACAGCGCGAGCGAATAGAGTTCGCCGCGATGGATCTCGCGATCCTTCGTGTAGCGGCGGCCGTAGATCATCGTCACGCCGGTGGCGATGATGGCGCAGACCTTGAGCACGTCGCCGAACAGGTCCGAGACCACCATGGCACCGAAGGCATAGCGTTGCGTCCCGTCGCTGCCGGCGAAGGCGATCGCCGCCAGCGGCGCGATCAGCGCGATCAGCGCCAGACGCTCGACCGGGAATGTGCCCTCCCCGGCTCTGCGGTTCGTGACGGCGTCGGCCAGCAGCACGATGCAGGCCCCGACCAGCAGCGCGATCTCGGGCAGCACCACCATCAGGTTCATGCTCTGGAGGTAGGGCGGGTTCATGACGCGATCGGGTCCGGTTTCATGCCCGTTGGCCCGGGCGACTCAGGGAATCTTGCTGCGCGAGACGTGCTCGAGCAGCGCCTTGACCGACGGTTCGGCCAGGTCGGTGAACGGCCGCGGATGGATCCCCATGTACAGGACCATCACCGCCATCGCCACGAGCATCCAGAACTCGCGTCGGTCGACATCCTGCAGGGACGCAACGTTGTCGTTGCCGACCGCGCCGAAGATCACCCGCTTGTACATCCACAGTGAGTATGCCGCGCCCAGGATCAATGTCGTCGCTGCCAGTGCGCCGATCCAGAAGTCGAACCGGACCGCCCCCAGGATCACCATGAACTCGCCGACGAACCCCGAAGTGGCCGGCAATCCGCTGTTGGCCATGACGAACAGCATGAACAGCGCGGCGAATCGCGGCATGGTGTTGACCACGCCACCGTAGTCGGCGATGTTGCGCGAATGCACGCGATCGTAGAGCACCCCGATGCAGAGGAACATCGCTCCCGAGACGAACCCGTGCGAGATCATCTGCATGATCCCGCCCTGCATCCCGAGCGGGCTGAAGATGAAGAAGCCCAGGGTCACGAATCCCATATGCGCGATCGACGAGTACGCGACCAGCTTCTTCATGTCGGTCTGCACCAGCGCGACCAGCCCGATGTAGACCACCGCGATCAGCGACAGCGTAATGATCAGTCCGGCCAGTTCGTGGCTCGCGTCCGGAGTGATCGGCAGCGAAAACCGCAGGAAGCCGTAGGCGCCGAGCTTCAGCATGATCGCGGCCAGCACCACGGACCCGCCCGTCGGCGCCTCGACGTGCGCGTCGGGCAGCCAGGTGTGGACCGGCCACATCGGCACCTTGACGGCGAAGGCGATCAGGAACGCGACGAAGATCAGCACCTGCTCGCGCATCGACAGCGGCGTCGCGTGCCAGTCGAGGATCGCGAACGAGCCGGCCTTCTGGTAGAGATAGATCAGCGCCACCAGCGTCAGCAGGGATCCCAGCAGGGTGTAGAGGAAGAACTTGAACGCCGCATAGACCCGGTTCGGCCCGCCCCAGATGCCGATGATCACGTACATCGGGATCAGCGTCGCCTCGAAGAACACATAGAACAGCAGGCCGTCGAGCGTCGTGAAGACCCCGATCATCAGGCCCGACAGGATCAGGAACGAGGCCATGTACTGTGGCACGCGATCGGTGATGACCTTCCATCCGGCGATGACGACGATCACGTTGATGAACGCCGTCAGCGGGACCAGCCAGACCGACAGCCCGTCGATGCCGAGGTGGTAGTGCGCGCCGAAGCTCTCGATCCACGGCCGCCGCTCGACGAACTGCATCGCCGCCGTGGTGGCGTCGAAGCGCAGGAACAGCGGGATCGTGACCAGCAGTCCGAGCACGGAACCGGCGAGCGCGATCAGTCGGACCGTCGCGGCCCGGCGGTCGCTGCCGATTACCAGGATCAGGATGCCGGCCAGGATCGGGATCCAGATCGCCGCGCTAAGCAGCCCCCACCCCATCGTCTGAGTCGTCTGAGACATGCCGTTCGACCGCGTCCTTGGTGCGCTAGCGGCGCGTCAGCACCGGAATGAACCAGACCAGCAACAGCGCGATCCCCACGATCATGGCGATGGCGTACTGGTTCAAGAGTCCCGTCTGGACCGTGCGCACGACGCCGGCGAACCAGCCGACCAGGCGGGCGCTGC
>JBEVJQ010000477.1:0-9799 GCA_040510055.1 Burkholderiaceae bacterium
GTGTACACGCCGGTCGATGGCGATCAGCCCAGCCGGCTGATGAAACTGGTCGACTGGTCGCGTCGGCTCGGATTGAAGATCGTTGCTGCGGGCAAGGCCAGCGAGTTCGATTTCGTCTATGACCCGCAATCCCGTTCGGTCGCGAGTCACGGTCGTCAGACCCATGTGCCGGCGCTGGAGGAATGCTGGCAGTTGCCGGCACGCGCATATGCAGAGGCCATCGAGGCCCGCGCCTCGATGCTCGCGGAGATGCCTCGGACCAGCGCGCCGGACTATTGCGAGATGGGGATCGTGGCCAACGCCACGGGGCTGCGGCTCGATCAGCCGCGGCTGCATGCGCCCATCGCCCGGACGCTGGAGCTGCCCGACTTGTTCTGCATGACCCGGGACGGCGGATTGTTCGAGTCTGAAGGCACGGTCGACACGTTCAACTGCCTGCGGCGCGCCGACGAACTCAGCTTTGCCGGCGGCGTGTTCGTGGTGTGCGACATCGGCGACGACGACACGTTCGCGGTGCTGCGCGGCAAGGGCATTCCCGCGAGCCGCGACGGGTCGCGGCTGCTGCTCCACAACCCGACCCACCTGCTCGGCGTCGAGGCGCTGGCGTCGATCCTCGACGCCGCACTGCGCGGCCAGTCCAGCGTCGACGACGCCTACCGCCCGCGCTACGACCTCGTGGGCAGCGCGACGCGCGATCTGCCGGCCGGCACGTTGCTGGAAATCGGCGATCGACATACGCACACGATCGCCGATGTCGAACCGCTGCTACTACCGGCCGCTCCAATTGCCGCAGCGACTTCGTTGCCGTACTACATGGCGCTCGGCAACACGCTCGCCCGCCCGGTCAAGGCGGGCCAGTTGTTGACGGCGAACGACTTCGTGGCGCCGACCGATTCGGCGCTATGGCGCTTGCGGGCCGAGCAGGACAGAACGTTCACCTGACCGCCGGCGGCGGCAGGGTCTTGCCGACCCGCAAGTGTCGCCGCCGCTCAGAACATCGTGTTCGCGTTGGCCGGCTCGGCCGGGATCACCTGCAACACGTCCCAGTGCTCGACTATCTTCCCGTCTTCGTTCAGGCGGAAGATGTCGATCCCGGCCCAGTCCTTGTCGGCATCGGTAGGCCACTGCTGATGGCAGTGTAGAACCACGAGATCGGACTCGGCCACGCAACGTTTGAAGTGGACGCGTTTGCCTGGGTACTCTCGCGCCATCCGCTCGAAGTAGGAGATGAACGCCTGCTTGCCATCCGCGACGTGCGGATTGTGTTGCCGGTACTCGTCTCCAGCGTACTTGGCGATCGCCTCGGCGGGCTTGCATTCATTGAACATCAGCTCGTAGAACGCAATGACATTGCGCTTGTTGCGCTCGAGGATCTCGCTCATCCGCGCTCCCGACGGGGTTCGTGTTGACGTAGTCGCCCAGACTGCGTGAGGTGCGCTTCGAACAGTGCTATCGAGTCTGCGCGGAACGCATTATGTCGCGGACATCGAGGACACGGCAGAGGACCTGACGACCATATCGGCGACGGATCCATCGCGTCGGCTGGGCAGGCTAAGTCATCGCGTCGCTGTCGCGAAGCGCGAAGACCGCATATCGACCGGCGGAATCGTCATTTGCCGGTTGCGGTGGACGTCGCTTAGATTCGCCGGTTCCGCAAAGACAGGCTCGCGATGACCATCGAATTCATTGCCTTCCCCCTGGCATGACCACGCTCACGACTGTTCGCCACGAGTTCAGGATCGCGGTCCTGTCGGGCAGCCTGCGGCGGCCGTCGCGGACGCGAAAGCTGCTCGAGACCATCGCGGGCCGGATCGCGCCGCGGCTGCATGCCACCATCGATGTCGTCGACATCGCCGAGATCGCGCCGGCGCTGGGCCTGACCGTCTCGTTCGACCGGTTGCCGCTCGAGGTCGCCGATGCCCAGCGCCGCCTGATCGTCGCCGATCTGCTGATCGTGGGCTCGCCGGTCTACAAGGCGTCGTACACGGGCCTGTTCAAGCACTTCCTCGACCTGCTCGATCCGACGCACCTCTCGGGCAAGGTCGCGATCCTGGCCGCAACCGGCGGCAGCGATCGGCACGCACTCGTGCTCGAACACCAGTTCCGGCCGCTGCTGAGCTTCTTCGAGATCAACACCGTGCCGGCCGGCATCTATGTCTGCGACCGGGAGTTCGACGGGTCGCGACTGGCCGAGGCGAGCGATGCGCACCGCCGTATCGACCTGGCCGTCGAGCAGGCGTTGCAGTTGTTGCCGGCGGCACTGGCCCGCGCGGCCGGGCGTGAGCCGACGCGTCGACTGGCAGCTGCCTGAACGACGCTCCCCGTTGTTCGGTCCCCGGCGCGTTGGCCCCGTAGCGACGGAATCCGCATCACGTCATGCGGTTTTCTTCGTTGGAGCCGCCGGGCGCGATCCGCAGAATGCACGTCCGCCGCCACCGTGCGGATCTTTCGAAGGTGATCCTCGATGCGCTACGTCCACCGGCCTCGTCGTTTGCTGATACAGGGATTGCTGGCTGCCGGTGCAGGTGCCGCCGCCTGGCCTGCACGCGCCCAGCAGGATGCGCTGCGGATCGGATACCAGAAGGGCGCGAGCCTGTTCCTCCTGCAGAAGGCGCAGGGTACGCTCGAGAACGCGCTGGGTCCGCTCGGCTTCGGCGTCAAGTGGGTCGAGTTCCCGGCCGGGCCACAGTTGCTCGAGGGTCTGAATGTCGGCGCCATCGACGTCGGGTACGTCGGCGAGGCGCCACCGATCTTCGCCCAGGCGGCCGGCGCCCGGTTCGTCTACATCGGCTACGACCCGGCCGCGCCGCGGGCCGAGGCGATCCTCGTGCCGAAGGATTCTCCGATCCGCAGCGTCGCAGACCTGAAAGGTCGCAAGGTCGCGCTGAACAAGGGGAGCAACGTCCATTACCTGCTGGTCCGCCAGCTCGAGCGCAACGGACTGTCGATCGCCGACGTCCAGCCGGTCTATCTACCGCCAGCCGACGGCCGGGCCGCGTTCGAGAGCCGCAACGTCGACGCCTGGGTCATCTGGGATCCGTATCAGGCCGCTACCGAGCAGGCGACCGGCGCCCGCGTGCTCGCCGACGGCACGCCGGGGGTCGTCAACAATTATCAGTACTACCTCGGCGAGCGAAACTTCGTCCAGAAACATCCGAAGGTGATCGAGGCGCTGTTCCGCGACTCGGTCGAGCGGGGCGCGTGGCTGAAGCAGAACCTGCGGGCCGCGGCCGAACTGATCGCACCGCTGCAGGGCCTGCCGGTCGGAGTCGTCGAGACGGCGCTCGGCCGCTACGAGTTCAATGTCAGGCCGATCACGCCAGCCGTGGCCGCCGACCAGCAGAAGATCGCCGACACGTTCCATCGCCTCAAGCTGATCCCGAAGGCGATCCGAATCGACGAGGCCGTCGCCCCGGGGGCGTTGTGAGCGAACGAGTCGAGCGACTCCCGGGCGCCGCCGCCGGCACGCAAGTCGAGCGCCGCGCCGCGCTGGCGACGGCTTTCGCCTCCGTCGGCCGGCGCCTGCAGCCGTGGCTGGTGCCGCTCCTGCTCGTCGGTCTCTGGCAATGGCTGTCGGCGGCCGGATGGCTGTCGACCCGGGTGCTGCCGGCCCCCGTCGACGTCGTCCGGGCCGCCTGGCAGCTTGCCGCCTCCGGCGAACTCTGGACGCACCTCAAGGTCAGCGCCGGCCGCGCGCTGGCGGGCCTCGCGGTCGGAGGCGGCCTTGGCCTCGCGCTCGGGCTCCTGACGGGCTCGGTCCGTCTGTTCGAGACGCTGCTCGACTCGACGATCCAGATGATCCGCAACATTCCGGCGCTGGCGCTGATCCCGCTCGTCATCCTCTGGTTCGGGATCGACGAATCGGCCAAGCTCTTCCTGATCTCCGTCTCGGTGTTCTTTCCGATCTACCTGAACACCTTCCATGGGATCCGCAACGTCGATCCGCAACTGATCGAGATGGGCCGTAGCTACGGGCTCGGTCGCTGGGGGTTGTACCGCGACGTCATTCTGCCGGGCGCGCTGTCGTCCATTCTCGTGGGCCTGCGGTTCTCGCTGGGATTGATGTGGGTGATCCTGATCGTCGCCGAGACGATCTCGGCGCAGTCCGGGATCGGCTACCTGACGATGAATGCGCGCGAGTTTCTGCAGACCGACGTCGTCCTCGTCGGCATCCTGCTCTACGCGCTGCTCGGCAAGCTCGCTGACCTCCTCGCCCGCGGCCTCGAACAGTGGTGGCTGCGCTGGCACCCCGGCTACCAGGTGCAACGATGACGAAGCCTCTCATCATGACGACACGAGCCGGCGCGGCTGATGCGGCTGATCAGGCCGATGCGGCTGATCAGGTCGATGCGGCTGATCAGGTCGATGCGATTGATGTGACCGATGCGGCCGATGCGGCCGCGTTCAACGCCACGCGGCGGCGCCTGCTCGTCGCCCCGGTCGCCGCGGGCAGCGTGGCACTGTTCGGCGGCCGTCGCGTGCTGGCCCAATTCGATCCCGGGTCGACGCTGCGGATCGGCTACCAGAAGTCGTCGACGCTGGTCGCAATCCTGAAGGCCGAGGGTGCGCTCGAGCGGACGTTCCAGCCGCTGGGCCTGCGCGTCACCTGGCACGAGTTCACCAGCGGCCTGCCGCTGCTGGAGGCGCTGAACCTCGACAACCTCGACTTCAGCGCCGACGTCGCCGACACCGTGCCGGTGTTTGCTCAGGCGGCCGGGGCCCGGCTGACCTATGTCGCGCAGGAAGCGCCGTCGCCGGCCGCGCAGGCGATCCTCGTCCGCGCCGATTCGCGCGTCGCCACCGTCGCCGACCTCAAGGGACGGAAGGTCGGCTTCGCCAAGGCGGCCGGCGCGCACTACCTGTTGATCGCCGCGCTAGGCAACGCCGGCCTGTCGTTTCGCGACATCGAACCGAAGTACCTGACGCCGGCCGACGGTCGTGCCGCGTTCGAGACCGGCGCGATCGACGCCTGGGTCGTCTGGGACCCGTTCCTGGCGGCAGCGCAACGGCAGGCCGGTGCGCGAATCCTCGCCGACGGCACGGCGATCGCCTCGTACCAGCGCTACTACCTCGCGAGCACACGGTACGCGCAGGCACGGCCGGACGTCCTGCGGCTGCTCTATGCCGAACTCGACCGGATCGGTCGCTGGGTCCGGCAGCAACCGCGCGAGGCCGCCGAACTGCTCGCCCCGATCTGGGGGCTGGATGTGCCGACGGTGATCCAGGCCAACGAGCGGCGCAGCTATCGGGTCCGGCCGGTGGTCCGCGAGGCCCTCGCCGAACAGCAGCGGATCGCCGACGCGTTCCTTGCCGAGAAACTGCTGCCACGGCGGATCGACGCACTCGACGTCGCCCGCTTCGAGCCCGCCACATGAGCGGCGGCGTGCGGGTCGAGGCCCGCTATCTCGGCAAGCGCTACGGCGAGCGCGACGTGCTCGCGAACCTGCAACTGACCGTCGAGCCCGGGGAGTTCGTCGTCATCGTCGGCCGCAGCGGTTGCGGCAAGAGCACGCTGCTGCGACTGGTCGCCGGGCTCGAGCCGGCATCGCGGGGGCAGTTGCTGGTCGACGGCAAACCGGTCGTCGACTTTCCGCCGCAGACGCGCGTCATGTTCCAGGAAGCGCGGCTGCTGCCGTGGCGGCGGGTCCTCGACAACGTCATGCTCGGGCTGCCGGCGGCCGAGCGCGAACGCGGCGAGACCGTATTGGACCGGGTAGGCCTGCTCGATCGTGCCGGCGATTGGCCGGCGCGGCTGTCCGGTGGCCAGCGGCAACGGGTAGCGCTCGCCAGGGCGTTGGTCCATCGGCCCAGCCTGCTGCTTCTCGACGAACCGCTGGGTGCGCTCGATGCGCTCACGCGGATCGAGATGCACCGGCTGATCGAGTCGCTGTGGCAGGCCCACCGTTTCACCGCACTGCTGGTCACGCACGACGTCCAGGAAGCCGTCGTGCTGGCCGATCGTGTCGTCCTGATCGAGGACGGACGAATCGCGCTCGACGAGCCGATCCGCCTGCCGCGGCCGCGGTCGCGCGGCGATGCCGAGTTCGCGGCGATCGAGAAGCGGATCCTCGATCGCGTCCTCGGCCGCGACGAGCGCGATCACCCCGCGACGCCGCTCGACGCCGCTCCCCGGCGCAGCATCGAGCTGCGTGCCCTGTTGTTCTGGAAGCGCGAAGGCGCGCCGTAGCAGGCGACCGACGATCGTTTCATCGCCCGGCCGCTGACGCGTCCGGCCGCAGACCCTGTCCTTGTTCGAGGCGAAACGTGGATCTTTTCTGGTTCCTTCCGACACACGGCGACAGCCGCTACCTGGGGACGAGCCGTGGTGCGCGCCGCGTCGACCACGGCTACCTCCGGCTCGTGGCGCAGGCAGCCGACCAGCTCGGCTATCGCGGTGTGCTGCTGCCCACGGGACGGTCGTGCGAGGACTCATGGGTCGTGGCCTCGTCGCTGGTGCCGTTCACCGAGCAGCTGAAGTTCCTCGTCGCGATCCGCCCCGGCATCATGTCGGCGACGGCGTCGGCGCGCCAGGCGGCCACGCTGGATCGCTTCTCCGGGGGGCGACTGCTGCTCAACGTCGTGACCGGCGGCGACCCGGACGAACAGGCGGGCGACGGCAGTTTCCACAGCCACGCCGAGCGCTACGAAGTCACCGACGAGTTTCTCCGGATCTGGCGCGCGGTTGCCGCCGGCGAGACGGTGAGCTTCGACGGCCGCCACCTGAAGGTCCGCAATGCCAAGGCCCTGTTCCCGCCGGTTCAGAAGCCGCATCCGCCGCTCTGGTTCGGCGGTTCGTCGGACGAGGCGATCGAGCTGGCCGCCAGGCAGCTCGACACCTACCTGACCTGGGGCGAGCCCCCGGCCGCCGTGGCCGAGAAGATCGGACGCGTTCGGGCCGCGGCCGCGCGCCACGGCCGCAGCTTGCGTTTCGGCATCCGGCTCCACGTGATCGTCCGCGAGACGTCCGAAGCTGCGTGGCGGGCGGCCGACGAGCTGATCTCGCACCTGACGGACCAGACCATCGCCGCTGCGCAGCAGTCGTTCGCCCGCTTCGACTCGGTCGGCCAGCAGCGGATGGTCCAGCTGCACGGCGGGCGCCGCGACCAGCTCGTGGTGTCGCCGAACCTCTGGGCCGGCGTGGGCCTGGTTCGAGGCGGCGCCGGCACGGCGCTCGTGGGCAGCCCGTCGGAGGTCGCCGCGCGGATCGAGGAATACGCGGCGCTCGGGATCGACACCTTCATCCTCTCGGGCTATCCGCACCTCGAGGAGGCTTACCGCACGGCCGAACTCCTGTTCCCCCTGCTGCCGCAGGGGCGAACGGCGTCGCCCGAGCGTGTCAACCTCGCCGGCCCGTTCGGCGAGGTCATGGGCAACGATCTCGTACCGGCGCGCGCGGCGGCGGGATGACGCCGCGCGGATGTGACGCGCGAGCCGGTCCGCAGCGCGATGATGCCGCAGAGGTGACGGCGCCGGCTGGGCCGGCAGCGCGCTGACTTCGCGGCGTGACGGCGCCGGCCCGGCAGCGCGATCAGGCCCTGCCGATCGCCTCGCCGGTCGACCGCAGTCGGACCGTCCGCGCCCGCCACTCCTGGCCCAGCGTCAGCAGCACGGTCAGCAGCATGAACGCCACCGAAGCGGCGAAGATCCCGCTGTAGCGGCCGTGATCGAGCAACCATCCGAACATCACTGGCCCGACGGTGCCGCCGATGTTGAAGCCGGTCATCACGATGCCGAAGGTCTTGCCCTCGGCGCCCGGCGGGGCGGCCGCGCGCACCAGCATGTCGCGCGACGGGGCGATCACGCCGGTCAGAAAGCCTGCCGTTCCCAGCACGACGACCAGAAGCGGCAACGGCAGCGACACCATCGCCACCACCGCGACGAGCATGGCGGCCAGTCCGAAAGCCGTGGCGGCGACGAAGCCGTGATGCCGTGTGCGGTCGGCGAGCGACCCGCCGGCCAGCACGCCGAAGGCGCTGGCGAACAGGAACGCGGTCAGCGCTGAATTGGCCCAGGTCAACGGCACGTCGAAGCCCTTGACCAGCGCCGAGACCGAAAAGCGCTCGATCGCGCTGGCGCTGAGGTTCAGCAGCACGAACAGCAGCGTGAGGACGAGGATCGCGGGAGTGAACAGCGAACGCGGCGAAGCGGCCGCGTTTCCGTTGGCTCCGGGCCGGGCAGCCGCGCCGCTTGCCTGACGGGCCGCCTGCCTCTCGGCAGCGGTTTCGCGCGACGGCAGCCTGACGAGCGCGATCGCCAGCAGCCCGATGATCGCCGTGGCAGCGAACGCTGCCGCCAGGTTTGTCACCCCGGCGATCGTCATCAGCGTTGCCGGCGCGATCGCGCTTCCCAGATAGCCGGCGAAGGTGTGGATCGAGAAGGCACGGCCCATCCTGCCCGGCTTTATCCCGCGCGACAGCAGCGCGTAGTCGGCGGGGTGATAGACGCCGTTGGCGACACCGGCCACCGCCATCGCCACCAGCAGGACAGCGTAGGTCGGCGCCACCGCCAGTGCGACGAAGCTCGCGCTACCCAGTGCCAGGCCGGCGAGCAGGACGTTGCGTGCCCCGTAGCGATCGACAGCGAATCCGAGCGGCGCCTGGACGCAGGCCGAGACCACGTTGAAGAGGCCGAGCGCGAACCCCAGTTCGACGAAGCCGACACCCATCGCACCCGGCAACAGCGGCAGCAGTGCCGGCACGGCCATGATGTGGAAGTGACTGACGAGGTGGGCAGTCGAAACCTGGGGCAGCAGTCCGATCGTTGCGCGCGCCATCGCTCGAGGACTCTTCAGTTCGCGACCGGTGTCGGCGCGGTCGGCCCCTCTGCCCGGGGAGCGGCCGGCCCGTCCGCCAGCTCGGCGACCGGTCGTACGCGGGCAAACAGCCCGTCCAGCGCGGCGAGATACGCGGTCTGGACGTCGCCGGCCGATGCCTGCCGGCCGTTGAACGACAACGCCCGGGTCGCACAGGCGTCGTGCGCCAGCGAACAGGCGAAGCCGAGGTCGGCTGCGGCGCGCGTCGTGGTGTCGACGCACATGTGCGTCATCATCCCGGCGATCACCAGCCCGTCGATACCGCTGGCACGCAGGTGATCGAGCAGCCCCGTTTCACGAAAGCTGTTGGGGAAGTGCTTGCGGAAGACGACTTCGCCATCGCGGGGGCGGACTGCCTCGTGGATCTCGACGCCGGGCGTGCCGGGCACGAAGAACGTCGCGCCGGGACGGGTCGACAGGTGCTGGACGTGGATCACCGGTGCCGATCGACGGCGCCAGGCCTCGAGCAGGGTCGCAGCGCCAGCGGCCGCGGCATCGGCACCGACCAGTTCCATGGCTCCGCCCGGGAAGTAGTCGTTCTGGATATCGATGATCAGCAGGGCGGTCGTCATCCGGTCTCCGATGCCGATGCCTGGCCGATGGCAGCGGCGGCGGTGGTCAGTGTGGGCGTAGCCACCGTGGGCGACGGCCGAACGGTCGGCGGGCGGCGGGCGGCGGGTCGGCGGGTCGGCGGGGGCCAAGCGGGGGCCACCACTGGCCGCCGTGATGGTACGCCGTTGCACCGTAGGAGTGCGGACGGCCCTGGCGGCGAGGGGGGCCTTGGTCAGGCCGCCTTTCGCTCCGCCCGCGCCAGTGCCGCGTCGACCAGTTGCCGCGTCAGGGGCGGTGCGAAGGCGGCGATGAAGTCGTAGACGTAGCCGCGGAGGAACGCGCCGCGGCGGACCGCCAGCTTGGTCATGTTGATGGCGAAGAGATGGCCGGCATCGAGCGACCGCAATGCCGGATCGCGCTCGTCGTCGAACGCGA
>JBEVJQ010000478.1:0-5215 GCA_040510055.1 Burkholderiaceae bacterium
CTCCACCACTCGCCGCCTGACGGTGACCCCGACCTTCGGATCGCCGGCGCCGCCGAGGACCACGCCGCGGACCGGCGAGACGTCACCGAAGTCGCGGCCGATGGCCACGGTGACGTGCTCGCGGTCGACCAGCAGGTCGTTGGTCGGATCGAAGTCGACCCAGCCGTGGCGCGGGCACCAGGCCGAGACCCAGGCGTGCGAGGCGTCGGCGCCGGTCATCTCGCCATCGGAATCGAGCCTGCGAGTGTGGATGTAGCCGCTGACGTAGCGCGCCGCGAGGCCGAGCGAGCGCAGGCAGCCGATCATCAGGTGAGCGAAGTCCTGGCAGACCCCGCGCCGCAGCCGCAGCACCTCGTAGACCGGGGTCGAGACGTCGGTAGCCCGGGGATCGAACGCGAACCCGGCGCGGATCCGGCCCATCAGGTCGTGACAGGCCTCGAGCAGCGGCCGTCCCGGCGCGAAACTCGGCGCGGCGAAGGCGCCGAGGGCGCCGATCAGGTCGACGTGCGGGCTTTCGTAGAGGAAGCGCCGCGGGTCCTCGCCGTCGAAATCGCGCATCTCCTGGAGCATCTGCGCGACCGATTCCCACTGCGGCGATCGGGCCAACGCCGCCAGCCGCGGCCGCGGCTCGACGGTGACCGACGAGCGCGAGTCGACGCAGAACTCGTCGTGTGCATGGTTGACGTTGACCACGACGGTGCGGTTGCCGAAGAAGTCGACGCCGATCCAGGTCTCGTCCGATGACGGCGTGACCTCGATCCGGTGGTGATGACAGTGCTGCCAGCTGTTGGACAGCGGCTGCAGGTGCAGCAGGTGCTGCGACATCGCGACCGCGTCCTCGTAGGCATAACGGGTCACGTGGCGGACGTCGTACAGCAATGGGGCGTCGTCATCCATGGCGCCCGCGTCGGATGATCCGGCACTCATGACGTGGCATTTCAGGCGGCCGCCTTGATGTCCGGCCCCGAGTAGCTGAAAAACCGGTTGCAGAGGTCGTCCGACAACCGGTAGCCGGCGCTGCCGGCGCGGACCAGCCAGTCCATCAGCTCGGCGCTGTCCTTCCGCAGCCGACCGCCGCGCTGCAGCGCCTGCAGTTCTTTCATCAGCGGCTCGAGGGTGCCGAGCGCGCGGCCGCTGTCGAGGGCGGCGAGTTTGCGCGTGGCCTGGATCATGCCTTCGAGCTGGAATGCGATCGAGCGCGGGTTGGTTTCGTCCATCACCAGCAGGTCGAGCAGCAGCGGCCACTGGGCGCTGGCGACGTACCGGGCACGATAGGTGGCGATGCTGTCCCCGATCTCGAGCAGCCAGTCGAGGTTGGCACCGGTCTGCTGCAGCGAGAGCGCCTTCGACAGTACCGTGCACATGTAGAGATAGCGCTCGATCCGCCGGCCAAGCGACATGAACCGCCAGCCGAGGTCGCGCGTCATCCCGTCGAGCGCGAAGCCCGACAATGTCATCGCGACCACGGTCGCCTCGTCGAGGCGCTTGAGGGCCGCGTCCACCGTGGTCTGCGAGCGCTCGGTCGCGAGCCGCTGGATCATCTGGTTCAGTACCCGCCAGTTGTCGAGCGACAGCCGCTCGTGCAGCCGCGACGAGACATCGTAGAGGGTGCGCAGCCGGTCCGGCAGGCACTGCGGCCGCTTCGTGAACACCGCGGCCAGCAGGTGCGACTGGATCCGCCCGTCGAGCGGACCGACCTTCTCGTCGATCAGCTCGAACCACCGGCACAGTTCGATCAGCGTCCGCCAGTCGGCGCCGCGCTCGTCGGCCGAGGCGCCGAGCAGCGTATCGAAGGTCCGACGCAGTAGTCGGGCGACGTTGTCGACCCGTTCGCAGTAGCGACCGAACCAATAGAGATTCTCGACCGTCCGGCTGGCCAGGCGCTCGTCGCCGCGAACCGGATGGACCACGGCCTCTTCGCTCGGCAGCAAAGTCAGGTGGCTGACGTTGCCGCTGGCGAGCACCCAGGTGTCCTTCGACGCACCGCCCATCTGCATCGACAGCACGCGATCGTCGGGCCCGGAGGCCACCCGCGTCAGTCCTCCAGGCATGACGACGTAGCTGTCATTGAACGCGCAGGCGAACACCCGCAGCCCGATCACCGCCGACTGCAGCGCCCGATCCTCGCGCTGCCCTGGCCGTGGCGGCCGCGAGGCAGCGACTCCGGCACCGATGCCGGCCCCGACACCGACTCCGGTACCGAGACCGGCCCCGAGACCTTCACCAGCGTTGCCGACGACGATCTGCTGCCAGGTCGGCGCCCGCGACAGCTTGACCATCTCCTGGGCGACATAGTTCTGCGGCCGGGCCCGCAGCTTGGCGATGAACGCCAGCCGCGCCTCGTCGGCGAGGTCCTTGCCGAACACCGGCCGCTCGCCCGACTGCGGGAACGCCGGCTTGATGACCAGTGAGTCGAGCCGCTCGATCGCGTCCTCGAGCGCCGCTGGCTCGCCGCACCACCAGGTGGCGATCGACGGCAGGCGCAGCGCCTCGCCGAGGACGTGACGGGCCAGCGACGGCAGGTAACCGAGCAATGTCCCCGATTCGAGCAGCCCCGAGCCGAGTCCGTTCGCGATGACGACGTTGCCGCGCCGAAACGCCTCGGTCAGGCCCGGGACGCCGAGGGCCGAGTCGGCGCGCAGTTCGAGCGGATCGCAGAAGTCATCGTCGAGGCGGCGCAGGATCACCGAGACCCGCTGCAGGCCCGACAGGGTCTTCAGCCAGACGAACCCCTGGCGGACGGTGAGGTCGCCACCGACGACCAGCGGAAAGCCGAGGTAGCGAGCGAGGAACGCCTGCTCGCTGTAGGTCTCGCTGTACGGTCCGGGAGTGAGCAGAACGATCAGGGGCGGGTCGTCGGGCGCGTCGGCGCGGGCGAGGCCCAGCAGCCGGGCGGCCTCGGTGGCGTCGGTACGCGGCGCGCGCGCGGCGAGGCTCTCGCGCAGGGTCGACATGAAACTGGCCAGCCGCTGGACGTTGAGCGTGCGAAACAGGTCGGGAAACGCGCGGGCGATCGCCAGCCGGTTCTCGAGCGCATAGCCGGCGCCCGTCGGCCCCTGGGTCCGGTCGCCGAGCACCCACCAGCGGCCGTCGGGCGAGCGTGCCAGGTCCGCGGCATAGATGTGCAGCGGTGTCTGCCGGTTCTGCTCGATACCGTGGCACGGCCGCAGGAAGCCGCGGTGGCCGTGAACCAGCGCCGCCGGCAGCCGGCCTTCGCAGACCAGTGACTGCGACCCGTAGATGTCGGCGAGGATCCGGTTCAGCAGCGTCGCCCGCTGGATCACCGCGGCCTCGATCCCCTCCCACTCCGCGGCCGAGACGATCATCGGCAGCAGGTCGAGGTCCCAGGGCCGGGCCAGCCCCTCCGGATCGGCGTAGATGTTGTAGGTGACCCCGTTCTCACGCAGCAGGCGCGTGACTTCACGATGGCGGGCGTCGAGCGCCTGCGGGCCGATGTCGAGCAAGTGCTCGAGGAGCGTCCGCCAGTGGAGGCGGGCCGCACCGGTTGCGCCGAACAGCTCGTCGTAGCGCTCGCTGTGGGCGGGATAGCCGGTGACCAGGGCCTCGCGGGACATCGACGGGGTCGCGCTCAATGGGTGGCGGGTGCTCGCGAGGGGCTTGCTGACGGCGAAGATAACACCGTGCCCACCGGGCACCGCTGCGATCGACGCGGGGCCCTCACAAGATCGGGTGAGCAGCCACGGACAGGGTCGAGATTTACCCTCGCGCGCGTGCCATGGTCGACCTTGCCCTTCACGGCGTGCCGATAATCGAGCTTGTCCTTCACGGGCGTGCCGATCGGAGTTGTCCTTCGCGGGCGTGCCGATGATCGAGGTCACCCCCTTGCGGGCATGAGCCGTGCGGACGGGGCGAGGTTGGCCCCGGATCCCGCCCCGGCAACGCAGACCAACAACCCAGTCCGAGAGAGGAACCCCCATGTTGCAATCGACGAAGTGACTAAATGCCGCTGCCCGTGCACACCCGATCGTCCGGCCACCGGTCGCCCACCCGTCATTCACCTCGCCGCTTGCGGGCGGTCCGTTGCCGGCAGGCTCGCGGCCATCAGCCGCCACCAGGACGCTGGGTGTCCTGGCGGTCGCCGGCCTGTTCTCTGCCAGTGCCCCCAGCGAGGCGCAGTTCCAGACGCAGACTCCGTCGCAGGGACGCGCTCAGGTCTCGGTCGGCGGTGATTTCAGCGGCCACCTGGCAGCGGTATCCGATTACCGCTTTCGCGGAGTGTCGCGCTCGTTCCAGGATCCGGCGATCCAGGGGAGCGTCGAACTGAAGCTGCCGAGCAATTTCTATTTCGGCACCTTTGGGTCGATGGTCGACAAGGAGATCTTTGCCAACTCGCGTGGCTTCGAATGGGACATCTACGGCGGCTACCGTTGGCGCGTGGCCGAGGAAGTCACCATGGATGTGGGCCTGATCCAATACTTGTTCCCCACCGAGTCGGAGTTCAGCACGCTCGAGGGGTTCGTCGGTGCCACGTGGCGCTGGTTCTCGGTGAAGTACTATCACACGCTGTCCAATCAGTACTTCGGGACCCGGAACGCGAAGCACAGCCAGTATCTCAATCTGTCGGCCGTCTACCCACTCACCAAGGACCTTCGTGTACAAGCCAGTTGGGGAACCCTGAAGATAAATAACAATGAGGGCGACTACTCCGATTACATGGTCGGGATCGCCAACGACTGGAAGGGTTTCACCTGGGGGGCGGCGTTCCAGGGAACGGATATCAATGCAAGCTTCACCAATCGCGCCGGCAAAACCAGAAAACTCGCCGACAACGGATTCGTCTTTTCCGTCTCGAAGAGCTTCTGACCTCGACAAGGCGCCGCTGCCATTGCCTGACGACAAGGCGCCACGGCCGCTGGTTGGCGATGCGGCGTCACGGCCGCTGGCTGGCGCGCCGCAGTCGATGGCTGGCGAGCGATCGCTGCGGTCGCTGACGGGCGACGTCCGTCCGCTTTCGTTCGAAGATTTGCAACGGCCAGCCCTGGCCGTCGTCGTCGCCGGCGTCAGTGGCAGCGGCAAGACGACCGTCGGGACGCATCTGGCGCAGCGGCTGAGCGCGCGGTTCCTCGACGCCGACGATTTTCATCCGGCGGCCAACATCGCAAAGATGGCCCGGGGCGAACCGCTGGACGACGCCGACCGGCGGCCCTGGCTCGCGGCGCTGAACCAGGCGTTGGCCATGCATCTCGAATCCGGG
>JBEVJQ010000479.1:0-3775 GCA_040510055.1 Burkholderiaceae bacterium
GTGCCTCGACTTTCCCGAGGAGGCCTTCGATTGCGTGCTGCGGGACAACCTGAAGGCTCCGTTCCTGATCGGGCAGGCCGCGGCCCGCCGGATGATCGAGCAGGGTCGCGGAGGCGCGATCATCAACATGTCGTCGGTCAACGCCCACCTGGCGATCCCGAACGTGGTCGCCTACTCGGTTTCCAAGGGCGGGATCAAGCAGTTGACCGCGGTCATGGGCGTCGCCCTGACGCGCCACGGCATCCGGGTCAACGCCGTCGGGCCCGGAACCATCCTCACCGACATGGTGCGCCAGTCGGTGATGACCAACGATGCCCAGCGTCGCGCGATCCTCGCCCGGACACCGATCGGGCGCTGCGGCGAACCGGCGGAGGTGGCTGCCGTCGCCTCGTTCCTCGCCAGTGACGATGCGTCGTACATCGTCGGCCAGACAATCTACGTCGACGGCGGCCGGATGGTGCTGAACTACACCGTGCCGGTGCCGGACGGATGAGCACGACAGGGCCTGCGGCGAGCGAGGGTCTGCCATCGGCCGAGCCCCTGTTCGTCGCCGACGGCGGCTGCGCCTGCCGTCGCTTGCGTTACCGGATCCGGGCGCAGCCGCTCTTCGTCCACTGCTGCCACTGCCGATGGTGCCAGCGCGAGAGCGGCGCGGCGTTCGCACTGAACGCGCTGGTCGAGAGCGACCGGGTCGAGTTGCTGACCGGCGTCGCGGATCTCGTCGACACGCCGTCCGAGAGCGGTCGCGGGCAACTGATTCCAGGTTCGCCCGCCGTGCCGCAGTACTACGACCGTGACGACTATTGGCCGGCGGCAAGCCTGGCCCGGCACACGGCATTGCGTCCGGCGATCGCCGCCTGGCGCGCGTCCCGAGGACGCCTTCTATAATCCTCACCCATGTCGACTCCGCTCGCGCCCAGCCGCTCGACGTCCGGCGATCGCGGCGGGCCCGACGACGCCCTGATCGATTTCCATCTGCTGCCTGGATCGCCGGCATTGTCCAGCGCCCAGGCGGCGGCGTTGCTGACGCGGCTGCGCACCGTCGAGCCGGCGCTGACCGGCTTGTCGGCCACCTGGTTCTACCTGGTTCGCGCCAGCCGACCGCTCGATCGCGACACCGTCGCACGACTGCAGGCACTGCTCGACGACAACGCGGTCGACTGGCCGACATCGGGCCGCCAGATCCACGTGACGGCGCGCGAGGGAACGATCTCACCGTGGTCGTCGAAAGCGCAGGACATCGCCCACCACTGCGGATTGGCCGAGGTCGACCGGATCGAGCGCGGCGTCAGCTACCGCCTCGAGGCCGCCGGTGACGGTCACTCGTCGCTGACCGACCGACTGTTGCGCAGCGTCGGCCTGGCGCGTCACGGCCCGATTGCAACCGAGGCGCGGACGCGCCTTGCCGGGGGCAATACCGGAGCCGGTGCTGACGGCAACGACAGGGGTGAAGGCGGTGCCGACGGCAACGCCGGTCTCGATCTCGCGCCGCTGGCCGACCTGCTTCACGACCGGATGATCGAGAGCTGGTATGCCTCGCGGCCCGAACCGGCGCGGTTCTTCCGGCCGGTCGAGCCGGCGCCGCTGGCGGCGATCACGCTGGATCCCGATCCGCGCGCGGCGCTCGCGGCAGCGAACACCGCACTGGGGCTCGCGTTGTCGCCCGACGAGATCGACTACCTGGTCCGCGCCTTCGGCGCCCTGGGGCGCGACCCGACCGATGTCGAACTGATGATGTTCGCGCAGGCCAATTCCGAGCATTGCCGGCACAAGATTTTCAATGCCCGCTTCGACCTCGACGGCGAGCCCCAGCAGCATTCGTTGTTCGATCTGATCAAGGCGACGCACCACGCCCATCCCGGCGGGACCGAGGTCGCGTACGCCGACAATGCGGCGATCCTCACCGGGCCGCGAATCACGTCGTTCGGCGCCACTCACGACCGCGGGGCCAACGGGCGATATGACTGGCGCGCGGAGCGCGTCCATCGGACGCTGAAGGTCGAGACCCACAACCATCCGACGGCCATCGCCCCGCATCCGGGGGCGGCCACCGGCGCCGGCGGTGAGATCCGCGACGAATCGGCCACCGGCCGCGGCGGCACGCCGCGCTACGGTCTGACCGGCTTCACCGTCAGTCACCTGCGCTTTGCCGACTGGCCGCAGCCGTGGGAAGCCGACAATCCGCGACCGCCGGCCACGATCGCGTCGCCGCTGCGGATCATGATCGATGGCCCGCTCGGCGGCGCGGCGTTCAACAACGAATTCGGACGGCCGAACACGCTTGGCTACTTCAGGACCTTCGAATCGGCGGTCCAGTGGTCGGCGAGCGGCGCCCGCGGTCACGGCTTTCACAAGCCGATCATGGTGGCGGGGGGCGTGGGCACCGTCGGCGACGAGGCGGTCCACAAGCAGCCGTTGCCGGCGGGCACGCTGCTGATCCAGCTCGGCGGCCCCGGAATGCGGATCGGCATCGGCGGGGGAGCGGCTTCGAGCATGGGCGGAGGCAGCAACGACGCCGAGCTCGATTTCGCCTCGGTGCAGCGCGCCGATCCGCAGATGCAGCGTCGTGCCCAGGAAGTGATCGACGGTTGCCGCGCGCTCGGTCCCGGAAACCCGATCCTGTCGATCCACGACGTCGGCGCCGGCGGGCTGTCGAACGCATTCCCCGAGTTGGCCCACGGCGCCGGCAAGGGCGCGCGGTTCGCGCTGGCGGCAATCCCCGTCGTCGACCGCAGCCTGTCGCCGGCCGAGATCTGGTCGAACGAGTCGCAGGAGCGCTACGTCCTCGCGGTCGCGCCCGACAGCCTCCCGCTCCTGGCCTGGCTTTGCGAACGCGAACGGTGTCCGATCGCCGTGGTCGGAACGATCGTCGACGACGACCGGCTGGTGCTCGACGGCCCGGGCGATGCCCGCTCGGTCGACATGCCGATGGCGGTGCTGTTCGGCGATCCACCGCGGATGCAGCGTCACGCGACCACGCGCGACCGGACGCGTGCCGCGATCGGCTACGCGACCGACCTGTCGGGGCTCGACCTGGACACCGTGGTCGCCGATGTCCTGCGCTTTCCGGCCGTTGCCGCCAAGACGTTCCTGATCTCGATCGGTGATCGATCGGTGGGCGGCCTGACGGCGCGCGACCAGATGGTCGGGCCGTGGCAGGTGCCGGTCGCCGACTGCGCCGTCGGTCTGCTCGGTTATCGCGACCATGCGGGCGATGCAGTCGCACTGGGCGAGCGATCGCCGGTCGCCGTCATCGATCCGGCGGCCGCGTCGCGACTGGCGATTGCCGAGGCACTGACCAACCTGATGAGCGCCTGCCCGGCACGGCTCTCCGACGTCAAGCTCTCGGCCAACTGGATGGCCGCATCGGGTCCCGGGGACAACGACGGCGATCTCTATCGCGCGGTGCAGGCCGCGAGCCGGTTCGCGATCGACCTCGGGATCGCGATTCCCGTCGGCAAGGATTCGCTGTCGATGCGCAGCCGCTTCGATCACCAGGGGCGGTCGGTGGAGATCGAGTCGCCGGTCTCGCTCGTGGTCACCGCGCACGCGCCGGTGGCCGACGTCCGCGATGCGCTGACGCCGCAACTCGCCCCTCAGGCCGATGCCGTCCTGGTCCTCGTCGATCTCGGCGCCGTCCGCCAGGTGGTCGGCGCCTCGACGCTCGAACAGGTGACGGGACGCAGCGGCGACGCCGCAGCCGACTGCGCTCCGGCGGCCGCATTCGTTGCTGCTTGCGCGGTGTTGCGCACGGCCCGCGACGCCGGGTTGCTGC
>JBEVJQ010000480.1:0-4607 GCA_040510055.1 Burkholderiaceae bacterium
TTGGGAGCATCAGCAAGGCAGCAGAAGAGCTGAGCCTGACGCCGTCGGCCGTCAGTCACCAGGTCAGCAACCTCGAGACGCATGTCGGCCGCAAGCTATTCGAAAGGACGGCGAAGGGCGTCGAGTTGACGCCGTCAGGCCTGCGCTACCAGCAGAGCCTGGCAGGGGCCCTTGCCGTCATCGCCGGAGCCGCGGAGAACGCGCGTGCAGACGGAACGGAGATCCTGCGCATCCAGGCATCACCGAGTTTTGCCTCGCTATGGCTGGTGCCACGTATCCAGCGGTTCATGGAGGAACATCCGGACATCAGGATCCGGCTCTCGGCAGCCCACGTCCACACCGACTTCTCGCGCGGAGAAGTCGACATCGACATCCGGTATGGCCTTATTCCGCGGAGCGATCTTCATGTCGAGACCGTGTTCACCGAAGAAATCCTGCCGTTGATCAGTCCGAGGCTCAAGGAGCGGCTGCACGTTCGCGCACCGGAGGAACTCCTCGTCCAGAACCTCATTCTGTCGAACGTGAACCTGGTCCAGTGGCCTCAGTGGTTCGCGGCGCACGCCGTGTCGATCAGCCCGAGCCAGTATGCGTTGAGCTTCGATCGGGCCTATCTCTCGATCCAGGCGGCAGTTCAGGGCCTGGGTATCGCTCTCGAGAGCGACCGCCTGGCCGAAGACGCGCTCGGTCGTGGCCTGTTGGTCCCGGTGTTCCCGTATCGGAAGCGGATCCAGATCCATGCTCATCACCTGGTCTATCCGCCGTCGCATGCGGAAAGAAGCAAGGTCGCCAGGTTCGTGGGCTGGGTCCACAAGGAGGTTTGAGTCGAGCGGCGATCGATCCGCTGTCATCCGGCCGCGCGGCACAGTCCGCTGCTCGAGAGCAGCCACCAGCCGGCTCCGATCGCCATCACCGCGACGATGAACCAGACGGTATAGACCAGCGACGCCGCCAGCGCCGGCCCGGCGCCAACTCCGCTCAGCGCCAGGCCCGAGACGAATGCCAGTTGCGTGGTGCCGAGCGTGGCTGGAGCCGACGGCAGCGTCAAGCCGATGACGCCAAGCACGAAGACCGTGACCGCGGCAGCCGCCGTCGCCGGCACGCCGACCGCCCGGGCGCTGGCCCAGACAGCGAACACCACGGGCAGCCACATCAGCACCGACAGCGCCACGGCAGTGACGAGCCGCCGCCCGCCGCGCAGGGCGGCGACGCCCGTCGCCAGGCGCTGAAGGTCGAGCCGAAGACGCTTGGCAACGGCAGGTGGCAGCTGGACAGCGACCCGTCGCCCGGCGGCTCGAACGGCCCGCGGCGGATCGGGCAGCAGCAGGACCATCACGATGCCGATGGCAGCGATCGCCAGGCCGACGAGGCCGGTCTGCCAAAGGAGGCTCGACGCCGAGTCATCGATCACCAGCACGAGCCCGCCGATCATCACGACGGCCAGCAGGTCGAGGATCCGCTCGAGGGCCACGGTGCCGAGGGCTGTGGCGATCGGCAGCGCCCCGGTGCGCGCGACCGTCATCGTCCGCAGCAACTCGCCCGTGGTCGGAACGACCATGTTCGCCGCCGAGCCAACATAGGTTGCGCGCTGCAGCAGGTTGAAGCGTGGCGTGGCGATCGGGCGCAGGATCCAGGCCCAGCGCCAGGTCTTGATTGCCATGAACAACGGCCCGGCGGCGAACACCGCAAGGCACCATTGTGGATCGGCACGCGCCAGGGCCAGCACCGCCGCCCCGAGATCGGCTTGGCGCAGTGCCAGCCACAGGAACAGCGTGCCGATGGCCATGCCGATCGCCAGCGGCGCGCGGCGGGCAGCGAGCGGACCCGTCATCAGGCCAGTGTCGCCAATCGGCAGCGATACGGCGCGCCGTTCACGGCGCCGGCGGTTCGCCGTGAACCAGCCGGTGCGGATTGGATGCGGTCAAGGTCTCGGCGAGTTCCTCGCCATGGCGTGCCGCGAGCGCCGCGCGGGCGCGCTTCATCATCGGCGGACGATAAAGCTGGTTGTGGGCATCGCTCGCGACGAATTGCACCCAGCGTCGATCGAGCAGTTCGAATGCCGACTGCTGCGCCCGCGGCCCGAACGCCCCCACCACGGAGCCGGCCGTTACCTGCAGCAAGCAACCCGCTTCGAGCAGCGGCGTAAGGCAGCCGGCATCGGCCATCACCGCGCGATTGCGCTCCGGGTGGGCGATGATCGGTCGCAGGCCGCGGCGACGCAGGTGGCGAATGGCGTTGGCGGCGAACGGCGGTATACGGGCATCGTGCAACTCGAGCAGCAGCGCCTGCTCGCCCGCCCAGCTGCCGACGAACGGAACGCCGCCAGCCTCGATCAGGGCGAGCGACTCCGGCAACAGGTGGACCTCGGCGCCTAGGTGCAGCGCAACATCGATCTCCTTCGACTGGACCAGCTGCACGAAGGCCGCGAATCGCGGCTCGAGGTCTTCCAGCGAATTGTCGAAACGACCGGCATAGATGTGCGGCGTGAGGACCAGTTCACGAATGCCGTCGCTCTCGGCGAGCCTGACCAGGGCGACCGCCTCCTGCAGATCGCGTGCGCCATCGTCCACTGCAGGGAGCATATGACAGTGGATATCGATCATCCTCGGATCATACGCTGCGCTCCCCGGAGCGGATGCCGGCCATGGCGGCGATGTCGGTTCATTACCGGCGGAACTTTGAACGAATCGACAGTCCGCGCTTCGACGCCGCAGACCGACGACCGCTGCGCCCTACAGTTCGCGCGGTCGCATCACCTGCGACCGACGATTGCTCGAAGTCACGACCGCGGCGCCGGCTTTGCCGCCGGACGGCCGAAGGCGACGTAGTCGAGACCGGCCCGCGTCAGTTGCACCGGCTCGTAGAGATTGCGGCCGTCGAACACGACCGGCGTCGACAGCGCCTCCTTGATGGCGCCGAAGTCCGGGACCCGGAATTCCTTCCACTCGGTGATCACGACCAGGACGTCGGCGCCTTCGAGCGCCTCCGTCGCCGATCCGACCAGCGTCAGGTCGCGGCGTTCGCCGTAGATCTCGCTGCACTGGTCCATCGCCTTCGGGTCGTAAGCACGGACCGAGGCGCCCTCGGCCCACAGTCCTTCCATCAGGACGCGCGACGGTGCCTCGCGCATGTCGTCGGTGTTCGGCTTGAACGCCAACCCCCAGAGCGCCACCCGCTTGCCGGCAAGCGACCCGAGCCGGGCGCGCATCTTCTCCAGCAGCAGGCCCTTCTGACGATCGTTGACGTCCTTGACCGAGCTGATCAGGTCGAGCTCGGCGCCGACGCGGCGGGCAAGGACCAGCAGGGCAGAGACGTCCTTGGGAAAGCACGAGCCGCCGTAGCCGGCACCGGGGTAGAGGAACGAACTGCCGATCCGCGAATCCGATCCGATCCCGCGACGGACGTCCTCGATGTCGGCATCGAGCACCTCGGCCAGCCCGGCCAATTCGTTCATGAACGAGATCCGCGTCGCCAGCATCGCGTTGGCCGCGTACTTCGTCAGCTCCGACGACCGGCGCGACATGAACACCAGCCGTTC
This sequence comes from Burkholderiaceae bacterium, assembly GCA_040510055.1. Lineage (GTDB taxonomy): Bacteria > Pseudomonadota > Gammaproteobacteria > Burkholderiales > Burkholderiaceae_E > Lautropia. Next base: position 3,536 of record JBEVJQ010000480.1, read on the forward strand.
GCGGTTGCGCTGGAACGGCGCGTACAGTTCCTTCAGCACGCTGCGCGCATCGGCGTCGTCGCAGCCGATGACGATCCGGTCCGGCGACATGAAGTCGTCGATCGCCGCCCCTTCCTTGAGGAACTCGGGGTTCGACGCGACGGCGACCTTGCACGAGGCGGACCGCCCGACGAGAACCTCCGCGATCACCGCTTCGACGCGGTCGCAGGTCCCGACCGGTACCGTGCTCTTGACGACGACGATGGCATCGCGCGCCAGGTGGTTCGCGATCGAGCGGGCCGCCGACAGTACGTGGCCGAGATCGGCCGATCCGTCTTCGTCGGGCGGCGTGCCCACGGCGATCATCTGGACTTCGCCGTGGGCGACGGCATCGGCGAAGTCGGTGGTGAACCGGATCCGTCCGGCCGCCGCGCAGGCAGCGATCATCTCCTCGAGGCCCGGCTCGTGGATCGGGATGCGCCCTGCCCTGAGCATCGCGACCTTGCGCTCGCTGACGTCGACGCAGACGACCTCGTGACCGACATCGGCCAGGCAGGCCCCCGTGACCAGCCCGACGTAGCCGCTGCCGATGACCGAAACTCTCACTTCACTGCTCCTTCTCTACTCGCCACGGCCGGCTTCGCGATCGCTTTCGCGTCGCTATCGCGCGACTGCCAGACTGCATCGGCAAGCTGCGGATGCTGCCGATACCAGGAAACGAACCGCTCGATGCCGATGTCGAGCGGCGTATGCGGCCGGGCACCGCCCAATGCCTCGAGCAGCGTCGGATCCGCGGCCGTCAGGCCAACATCACCGGGCGGCAGCGGCCGCAACACGCGCTCGGCGCGGCGGCCGGTGTGCCGCTCGACGATGTCTATCAGGGTCGCGACCGGCACCGGATTGTCGCTACCGACGTTGACCACCTGATGCTCGACCTGGTCCGGATCGGTTGCCAACGGACGATCGAGCAGCCGGACGATGTTGTCGGCACAGTCCTCGACGAACGTGAAGTCGCGCCTCGGCCGGCCTTCGCCGAATACCTGGATCGGAGCGCCGCGCAGAATCCGTTCGGTGAACAGCCACGGCGCCATGT
>JBEVJQ010000481.1:0-12407 GCA_040510055.1 Burkholderiaceae bacterium
CCGGGATCCGGCTGGTGAACGATTTCGAGGCCCAGGCCTGGTCGCTGCCGACGCTGTCCGCCGACGACTCGGTGGCACTCGGCCCGCGAGCACCGGACGGCGGGGGGACGATGGCGGTGATCGGGCCGGGCACGGGGCTCGGCTGCGCCGGACTGGTCCGGACCGGCCACGGCTGGACCACCCTGCCGGGCGAAGGCGGCCACATGACGCTGTCGGCCCAGTCCGACCTCGAGGCCGCCGTGATTGCGCGCGCCCGTGACGAGTTGGACCACGTCTCGGCCGAGCGCCTGGTATCCGGTAGCGGCCTGCCACTGCTCTATCGTTGCCTCGCCGACGTCCTCGGCGAGGGGGCCGATCCCGCGCTGGACGACGGCGCACGGATCGCCGAGGCGGCATGGGGATCCGCGCTGGCAGCGGCGACCATCGACCTGTTCGGCGCGGTCCTCGGCGGCTTTGCCGGCAACGTCGCGTTGGCCCTGGGGGCACGGGGCGGGGTCTGGATCGCCGGTGGCATCGCTCCGCGCCTGGTCGACCGGCTCGCCGCCAGCCCGTTTCGCGACCGGTTCGAAAGCAAGGGCCGGTTCAAGTCCTACCTGGAGCCGATCGGGACGGCGATCATTACCAAACCCGATCCAGCGCTCGGCGGGCTTGCGTTCGCCGTCGAACACGGCCTATGACGCGGTTCACCCGGGCGCGCGGCCACGACTGCCAACCGCACCTGGCTACGAATGCCGCTCGCGCGCCAGTGCCACGCCCCTGGCCAGCGCCTCGAGCTTGGCCACCGCCACTTCGCGGGCCATAGGCGCCAAGCCGCAGTTCGTGCAGGCCAGCAACCGCTCCTTCGGCACGTAGCGCAGCGCCCGCCCGATGGTGTCGGCCACGTCGTCCGGCGTCTCGATCGCGTCGCTGGCGACGTCGATGACCCCGACCATCACGTCCTTGCCCGCGAGCAGCGCCATCAGGTCCGGCGGAACGCGCGAATGGATGCATTCGAGGCTCACCTGGTCGATGCGGCTTCTGGCGAGCGCCGGGAACACGGTTTCGTACTGGCGCCACTCGTCCCCGAGCGTGGCCTTCCAGTCGAGGTTTGCCTGGATCCCATAGCCGTAGCAGATGTGCACGGCCGTCGTACAGGTCAGGTCCTGCGCGGCCCGCTCGAGTGCCGCGACGCCCCAGGTGGCAGCCTCGGACAGGTAGACGTTGAACGCCGGTTCATCGAACTGAACGATGTCGATCCCGTCGGCCTGCAGGGCCAGCGCCTCCTGGTTCAGCAGCTCGGCGAATGCCATCGCGAGCTTGACCCGGTCGCCGTAGAAGCGGTCGGCGACGGTATCGGCGATCGTCATCGGCCCGGGCAGCGTGAACTTGGTCGTGCGCGTCGTATGCGCCCGCAGCAACCGGGCTTCGGCTTCGTGTACCCGACCTTTGAGCCGGACCGCGCCGGTCACCTGCGGGACCATCGCGTCGTAACGGTTGTTGCGGATTCCCATCCGAACCTTGTTCGCGAAGTCGATCCCATCGACCTGCTCGAGGAAACCGTGAACGAAATGCTGCCGCGACTGCTCGCCGTCGCCGATCACGTCGAGCCCCGCGTCTTCCTGGGCCTTGATCCAGAGCAGGGTGGCATCGGCCTTGGCGCGCGCCAGGTCGTCGCCCGCGGCCTTCCATGTCGGCCACAGCTTGCCGGTCTCGGCCAGCCAGCCCGGTTTCGGCAGGCTGCCCGCGATCGACGTGCTGAACAGCGGTCGGGTCATCGACGATCGTATTTCTAAGCCGCGTAGTGGACGTACGACTCGCGTACCGCGCCGGCACCATCGAAGACCAGCACTTCGGCAACCGGCTTGCCGGTGACGCCCTTGTAATAGATCGTCACGCTGTCGACCCCGCGCAGGACATTGATCAACTCGAAGCGCATGTGGTCGAACACCTCGAAACCGCGATGGAAGTAAGCCTTGAGTTCGGCCTTGCCCCGGACGGTCCCGCTCGGATCGTGGTTGAGGCGGGCAATCATCGGGGAATGGAAGGTCACGTCGTCGGTGTAGAAGTCGAGCGCCCGGTCCAGGTCCTTGGATTCGAATGCCGCGATCCAGCGGTTCACGTATTCGGCGGTCTTCTCGATCGTCAGCATCGCATTCCCCCGTACTCAGCCGCTTGTTCCGGCCTCGATGGCCGCGCACGGCGCCCAGATCGCACTGCAAGCACGGCGCCGGGGCCCCGAGTCAAGTCCGAGGCAAGTTTACAGTCCCACGCCGAAGACCCGCCGGGCCGCGCCACAGAATCCAGTTTCGCGCTGACGGCCGGTCTGGCGGCAATCTTCGCAGACTGCTACGGATACTGCCAGATCCATTCGCCCCCGAGAAGTTCCTTGCCGAAGCGGGAGCGAGCGCTCAGCCGCTGCGGCCGACGGGCGTCCCGGGAACGTGACGGACGAGTCTGCCGAGCAGATGATCGAGCAAACCGTCGAGACGCGCCGCCCGGCCGGTGTGGACCGGCGACGTCTGGACGATCGCGCTGCGCCGAGCTGTAAGCCAGTGGAAGCGCGCCCGCACCGGCAGCGAGCCGATCGGACCGCCGTCGGCGCCGCCGGCGCAGATCCGCGGGATCGCCGCGAGGTGTTCGCGCACGAGGGCCAGGTCGACAGCAGGATCGATCGCGAGCAGTCGCGCCTCATCGAGCTCGAGGGCCGCCTCGAGGTAGCCTGCGGCCTGGCACGAGACGATGACCCCGGCGTTGACGAACTCCTCGCGCTCGACCCGCGGCACGACGCGGATCACCGCATAGTCGTAGACATGCGGTTCGCCGTTCCCGCCGCCGGCCGGGCGGCCGACCTCAGCCGCGGGCACCGATCGCCTCCTGGACGAACGACGACCGCTCGGCCAGGCGCCGTGACAAGTAGCCGACGTAGGCCGCCCGCCGCACGGCCACGTCGGTCGCGGCGGCCCCATCGTTCAGCCAGTCGGCGGGCACGGCGGACACGATCGCGGCGAACAGCGCCGGCGACAGCCGCGTCGCGAGTTCGGCATCGACCGCGGCGATCCGGTCGGCCAGCGGCAGCAGGACGTGGTCGCGGATCAGCCGGAACGGCTCGGCGGCGGCATCGGTCGAACCATTCCACGAATGGTGGAAGTAGAGCGCTGCCCCGTGGTCGATCAGCCAGAGACGGCGATGCCAGGTCAGCAGGTTGCTGTTGCGCGCGGTGCGATCGACATTGCTGACGAACGCATCGAACCAGACGATCCGCGACGCGAGGTCGTCGGAGACGGCGTCGACGAGGGGGTCGAACGTCGCCGCGCCCGGCAAGTAATCGAGCGCGAGGTTCAGCCCGGCACTGGCGCGGATCAGGTCCTGGATCTCGGGATCGGGCTCGGTCCGGGCGAGCAGCGGGTCGAGGTCGGCGAGGACGATCTCCGGGACCAGCAGGCCCAGCGCTCGCGCAATCCCGCCGGCAATCGCCTCGGCGATCAGTGCCCTTGGACCCTGCCCGGCGCCGCGGAACTTGAGCACGTAGAGGCCGAGGTCATCGCCCTCGACGATCGCCGGCAGTGATCCGCCTTCGCGCAGCGGCGTCACGTAGCGCTCGACCGAAATCGTCCGCAGCGTGGCGTCTTCCGCCGGGTCCCGCGACCCTAGCGCTTGGGCTGGAGCAGCGTTCCCGTACATGTCCTTGCCCCGCAGCGGCAGGCCCACAGCCGCTTGCGCTTCGCGGTGTGCGCCTCGTCGAGGACGATGCCATAGTTGTAGGTCAGCTCCTCGCCCGGCCGGATGTCACGCAACGCCTCGATGAAGACCCTGTCCTTGTCCGGCCGACCCTTCGGGTCCTCCTCGAGCGACGACTCGCAGTTGGGCTTGCAGCTGTGATTGATCCAGCGCGCGATGTTGCCGTCGACGTTGGCATCGATCACGCAGTCGTCGTTGAGAGTGAACAGGAACGTGTGGCCGGTTTCGCTCTCGTCGCCGTACTCGGCGTCTACCTCGTCGTGCGTGCGCACCTTGCCGCGGTAGCGGACCACGCGCTCGCCCTTGCTGATCGCGGCGGTGGCGAATACGCCGTTGCCGTGGATCGGCGAGCGGCGGGCAACGATCTTCATGCTGTCGATTCCCGGTTTCGTCATCGGTCCGTCACCGATGTCATCGGTCCGTCACCGATTTCATCGGTCCGTCACGCGGTTGGTCATCGGCCCGTCACGCGGTTGGTCATCGGTCCGTCACCGGTCGGGCGCCTTGGTCGGCAGCGCGAGGCGAACGTCCTTCCACGACGGCGCCAGTTGCCGTCCCTTCCGTGCCCGCGCGCCGGCGTGGTCGCCGATCTCGCGCGCGCTCATCGTCCGCTCGACCGGCTTGCCGCCCTTGCCCTGACCGTGGACGATCAGGCCGTCGCGGCCACAGACGATCGCCTGGCGCAGGTTCTCGCCGTTGTCGAGCCCCATCAGGGTCACGCCACGGCCCCCGTTCTTCAGGACCTTGACCTCGTCCAGACCGAAACTCAGCAACCGGCCCTTCTCGCCTCCGCCCTTGCCTTCCGACAGGCAGACGACCGTGGTTCCGCGCCCAGGGTCGAACGGCGCCGGCCGGATCGGAACGTCTCCGGTCTCGAGCGCAAGAAAGCTCTTACCGGCCCGCATCCTGCTCTGCCAGTCGCTGGCCGTGCAGACGAGCCCGTAGCCACTGGCCGTGGCCAGCAGCACCGCGGTCCCCGAGCCGGCGGCAAACGCATGTTCGATCCGGGCGCCGGGCTCGACCTCGACGAACGACGTCACCGGTGCGCCGTCGCCGCGCGCCGACGGCAGATTCGCGACCGGGATCGAGTAGACGCGGCCATTGGTCGCGATCGCATAGAGAAAGTCGGTCGTCATCACCTCGTAGGCGCCGTAGAACGCGTCGCCCGACTTGAAGCCGAACAGCGCCTGGGCATGACCGTGCCCCTGGCGCGCGCGGACCCAGCCCTTCTCGGAAACGATGACGGTCACCGGCTCCTCGACCACGCGGACCTCGAGCATCGTCCGCTCGGCGGCCTCGATCAGCGTCCGGCGCGCGTCGCCGTACTGCTTGGCGTCGGCCTCGATCTCCTTGACGATGGAGCGGCGCAGCGCCGCGTCGCTCGCCAACAGCCCCTCGAGACCGGTCTTCTCGCTGCGCAGCGACGCCAGTTCCTGCTCGATCCTGATCGCCTCGAGCCGCGCCAGTTGCCGCAGCCGGATCTCGAGAATGTCTTCGGCTTGGCGCTCGCTCAACTTGAACGCGGCGATCAGTGCCGGTTTCGGTTCGTCGCTGTGGCGGATGATCCGGATGACTTCGTCGATGTTGAGCAGCACCAGATGCCGCCCCTCGAGGATATGAATCCGGTCGTCGACCTTGGCGAGCCGGTGACGGGTCCGCCGCGTGACGGTGACGACACGGAACTCGGCCCATTCGCCGATGATGTCGGCCAATGATTTCTGTCGCGGCCGGCCGTCGCGGCCGATCATCACCAGGTTGATCGAGACGCTCGACTCGAGGCTCGTATGGGCGAGCAGGGTCGCGAGCAATTCCTGGCGACCGATCCGCGACGTCTTCGGCTCGATCACGAGCCGCACCGCGGCATCCTTGCCCGACTCGTCGCGCACGGCGTCCACGACCGACAGCAACTGCTGTTTCGACTGGACCTGTTCGGCCGACAGTGCCTTCTTGCCGGCGCGGACCTTGGGATTGCTGAGTTCCTCGATCTCTTCCAGCACGCGCTGGGTCGAGACCCCATGCGGCAATTCGTGGACGACCAGTTGCCACTGGCCGCGAGCCAGGTCCTCGAAGCCATGACGGCAGCGAAGCTTGATCGAGCCGCGGCCGGTCCGGTAGGCCTCGTCGATCTCGGCGCGGCTCGAGATGATCTGGCCGCCGCCCGGAAAGTCCGGCCCAGGAATGTGCTCGAGCAACGTCTCGATCGAGGTATTCGGCTGCCGGACCTTGATTGCCGCGGCCCGAGCGACTTCGGCCAGGTTGTGTGGCGGAATCTCCGTCGCCAGCGCCACGGCGATTCCTGAAGCGCCGTTCAGCAGAACCATCGGCAGCCGGGCGGGCAGCAATGCCGGTTCCTCGCCGGAGCCGTCGTAGTTGGCGATGAAGTCGACCGTTCCGGCGTCGATCTCGTCTAGCAGCAGTCGGGCGAACGGTGTCAGCCGCGCCTCGGTGTAGCGCATCGCCGCCGCGCCGTCGCCGTCGCGCGAGCCGAAATTGCCCTGGCCGTCGATTAGCGGATAGCGCATCGTGAACGCCTGGGCCATCCGGACCAGGGCGTCGTAGGCCGCGGAATCGCCGTGCGGGTGGTACTTGCCGAGGACGTCGCCGACCACGCGAGCCGATTTGACGGGCTTGGCCGTGGGGCCGAGCCCCATCTCGTTCATCGCGTACAGGATCCGGCGCTGGACCGGCTTCTGGCCGTCGCAGACGTCGGGCAACGCTCGGCTCTTGACGGTCGAAATCGCGTAGTCGAGGTAGGCGCGTTCGGCGTAGCGGGCCAGCGTCACGGCATCGGCGCTGTCGTCTTCGCCGCGCGGATCGTCGATGGTGTCCTCGGTCATCTCGTGGGCGTGGTCTGGCGGCTGCGGCGGGGTCGGAGTGAGGTGCGGGTCGGCACCCGGATCCAGGACAGGGCCTGGAATCGGGCCTGGAATCGGGCCTGGAATCGGTCAGGGCGTCGGGCGGGGCGTCGGGCCGGGGCTCGGCTCGGCGCCCCCCCGCCGTTGGTCGACCCGATCGCGCCGAACAGCGGCCGTTCCGGGATCGACCGGGCCGCCGGCGGCACCATTCTGGGCTTGCGGAATGGACGGGTCAGACGATGGATAGCGACAACAAGTACCGCCTGGTCACGCGATCGGACTTCGACGGACTCGTCTGCGCCGTGCTGCTCAAGGAGTTGGACCTGATCGACGAGATCCTGTTCGTCCACCCGAAGGACATGCAGGACGGCAAGATCGCGATCACCGACCGCGATATCACGACCAACCTGCCGTACGTGGCGTCGGCCCACCTCGCGTTCGACCATCACCTGTCGGAAACGCTGCGCAACGCCGCCTCGCTGCCGAACCACATCATCGATCCCGACGCGCCTTCGGCAGCCCGCGTCGTCTACGACTACTTCGGCGGCAGCCGGCGGTTTACCCGGATCGCAGACGAGATGATGGCCGCAGTCGACCAGGCCGATTCGGCGCAATACACGCTCGCCGACATCCGCCATCCGCAGCGCTGGACGCTGCTCAACTACCTGATGGATGCCCGGACCGGGCTGGGCCGTTTTCGCGACTTCCGGATCTCCAACTACCAGTTGATGATGAAGTTGATCGACGCCTGCCGCGAGCTGTCGATCGACGAGATCCTGGCACTGCCCGACGTCGCCGAGCGGGTCTCGCTCTACCGCGCGCAGGAATCGCTCGCTGTCGAGCAGATCCAGCGCTGCGCCCAGGTCCACGGCAAGACCGTGATCCTCGACCTGCGCGACGAGCCGATGATCCACGCGGCCAACCGCTTCCTCGTCTACGCGCTGTTCCCCCAATGCAGCCTGTCGATCCACGTGATGTGGGGGTTGCGTCAGCAGAACACCGTGTTCGCGATCGGCAAGTCGATCCTCGATCGGTCCTCGCAGATCAACATCGGAGAACTGTGCCTGCGCTACGGCGGCGGCGGTCATCGCGCGGCCGGCACTTGCCAGATCGAGAACATCCGCGCCGCCCGCACGCTGCTCGAAGTCGTCGGCCGGATCGAGGAACTCGAGGCGGAACTCGCGGCCGTGGCGCCGGTTGCATCCGGTTCTCCGGCTCCGGTCGCGGTCCCGCTGCGCAACCCCTGATCTCGCGTACCCGCGCGCCGGACGAAAGGATCGCCGCACCGCGGGACGCCTGGGCCTGTACGCTCCTGCACCGAGCATCGGTCAGACATCGGCCCGGGCTTCATGCCCGTGTTCCTCGAGCCATGCGCGCCGGGCCGCCGCTTCGCCCTTGCCCATCAGCATGGTGAATTGAGATTCGGTCTGCGGCGGCTCGATCGTGCCGTAGCTGACCTTCAGCAGGCGCCGCGTGGCCGGATTGAGCGTCGTCTCCCACAGTTGCTCGGCCGTCATCTCGCCCAGGCCCTTGAACCGCGAGATCGACCAGCTGCCCTCGCGCAGGCCGTCCTTGCGCAGCTTGTCCTCGGCGTGGACCAGTTCACCCTGGTCGAGGCAGTAGAGCTTGCGGATCGGGCGCTTGCCCTGAGCCGGGACGTCGACCCGGAACAGCGGCGGCCGCGCGACAAATATATTGCCGGCCTCTATCAATCCCGGGAAGTGGCGCAGGAACAGGGTCAGCAGCAGCACCTGGATGTGCGAGCCGTCGACGTCGGCATCGGAAAGGATGCAGATCTTGCCGTAGCGCAGGTTCGACAGGTCGGGTGACGACCCCTTCGCATGCGGGTCGACACCGATCGCGACCGAGATGTCGTGGATCTCGTTGTTGGCGAACAGCCGGTCGCGGTCCGTCTCCCAGCTGTTGAGGACCTTGCCACGCAGCGGCAGCACCGCCTGGAACTCCTTCTCGCGCCCCATCTTGGCCGAGCCGCCGGCCGAATCGCCCTCGACGAGGAACAGTTCGTTGATGCCGAGGTCGGTCGATTCGCAATCGGTGAGCTTGCCCGGCAGCACCGCCACGCCCGAACTCTTGCGCTTTTCGACGCGCTGCGCCGAACGCTGGCGGGCCTGCGCCTGGCGGATCACCAGATCGGCAAGCTTGCGGCCGAGGTCGACGTGCTGGTTCAGCCACAGGTCGAACCGACCCTTGACGTAGCCCGAGACCAGCCGCACCGCGTCGCGCGAATTGAGCCGCTCCTTGGTCTGGCCCTGGAACTGCGGGTCGAGGATTCGCGCCGACAGTACGAAGCTTGCGCGGGCGAACACATCCTCGGGCATCAGCTTGACGCCTTTCGGCAGCAAGCTGTGCAGGTCGATGAAGCTCTTGACACCGCCGAACAACCCCTCGCGCAATCCCGCCTCATGCGTGCCGCCGGCCGAGGTCGGGATCAGATTGACGTAGGATTCGCGAACCGGCGTGCCCTCCTCGGCGAACACCACGACCCATTGAGCACCCTCGCCTGCGGCGAAGGTCTCGTGCCCACTCTCGGCGAACTGCTCGCCTTCGAACAGCACGATCGGATCGCTGGCACCGCTGCGAGCCAGTTCCTCGGCCAGATAGCCCTTCAGGCCGTCGCTGTACTGCCATTCGTGGCGCTGTCCGGACTTCTCGACCGTCAGCGACACCTTGATCCCCGGCAGCAGGACAGCCTTGCTGCGCAGCAGCCGCTCGAGTTCGGCCATCGGGACCACGGGGCTGTCGAAGTATTTCGGGTTCGGCCGGACGACGACCCGCGTACCGCTGCGCGGCTCGCCTCGGGCTGGTGCTCGCGACTTCAGCTTCTGTACGACTTCGCCATCGGCAAAGACGATGCTGTGCGCCTGGACCTCGCGGCTGCCGTCGACGCCGGGGCGCCAGACCGTCACTTCGAGTCGCGACGACAGCGCGTTGGTGACCGAGACACCGACACCGTGAAGGCCGCCGGAGAACGCATAGGCACCGCCGTCGGCCTTGTCGAACTTTCCACCGGCATGCAGTCGCGTGAAGACGATCTCGACCACCGGCGCGCGCTCCTGGGGATGCGGGCCGACCGGAATACCCCGGCCATCGTCCTCTACCGCGATCCGGCCATCGGCGGCGACCGTGACATCGATTCGCCGCGCGTGGCCGCCAAGCGCCTCGTCGGCCGCGTTGTCGATGACCTCCTGGACGATGTGCAGCGGACTTTCGGTTCGGGTATACATCCCGGGCCGGCTGCGGACCGGCTCGAGACCCTTTAGGACCTTGATCGACGCCTCGGAATAGGCGCCGGCGCGACTGTCGCCCGAGCGCACCGGGCGCGGTCGCGCCGCGGTAGCGGCCTTGGGCGGCTGCGCGGGATCGTCCTCGAACTCGAACAACCGCTGTGCCTGCCCGCGATCGCGCGCTTCGGAGCGGGCTAGAGAGGGCTTGCCGTTGGACGAGCCGGTGGCGGACGAAGGCTTGCGCGAGGCGTTGGCGGAAGGCTTGCTGCGACTGCTTCTGGGCATCCCGCGATTATGAAGGAACGGCTCGCGCGGTCCGGCTGGGGTAAGAGATCGGCGCGATCACAGCCGACGCAATCACTCCGACGCGATCAGGCGCCTGCCGTCAGTCGATGCGCGACATTGCGGAGAGCGCGCCGACGATTCGGCCCGCCGCCTCGGCCACGGCCGGCCATAACCAGACACCGATCGCGACGATGGCTGCGATGATCACCAGGCAGGTCACGAACAGCAGCACGCGTGCCGCGAGGGTGGTCTCCGGACGCGCCGAAGGATCCTCGAAGCCTGGTGATACTTTCATCCCAGCCATGTGACCAGTTTAGTCGCAAACAGTTCCGGCGCAAACTGGCGCGGATCAACAATTCGAACGATCGGATCACGATCTGCGCACTCATTTCGATCACCCGATTGAGCGACAACTGCAGTTCGTTTGCCACACCTGATTCACGACGAAGCGCGGAACAACGGTCGTGCCTGGGGCGCGCGCGAAGTCGACGCACGCGCAGGCGCGACGCCGGTTCACATTCGAGTGTTGGCCGAACAGCGCCGCCCCGGCAGGCCGAGCGACAGCATCACTCGCGAAGCAACGCTGTTTCGATCACCCGAGCAAGGTCAGCGACAGCGGCACAAGTAGAGCGCGCTTGTAGTCGAAGCGCGGGATGATCAGTACGCCCTCGAATCGTCGCGATGATGACGATCGATCAGGACAGCGCGAAATGGTCGCGAAATGTCCGCTTCAGGGATCGAGCTCGGCTTCGTCGTCGGCGTCCGTGGAAGGGTTGCCGGCAGGCTGCTGTCTCACGGCCGCCAGCACGTCGCCGCGACCGTCGAGCATCGCGTCCACTGCGACCTCGAATGCGTCGAGCATCAGGTCGAGCGGTAGCGCCTCAGGCGACGGTGCAGTCGCCGGCGTCGCTCCGGTCGTCGACGACGGTCCGGTCGAGGACGCCGCCCCGCCCGTCAACGCCTCGGGCCGCAGGTCTTCGTCGAGTTCGCTGATGGCCGAGGCGACGTCGGCCAATTGGTTGTCGAGCGACTCGGCGAGTCGATCGGCGATCACGGCATGACGCCCTCTCGCCGATCGATTCATCGCGGGATTCCACCCGCCGGTACCGGCAACGCCCGGTCAGCGCACCCGGCACACCATGTCGGGCAAGCCCGAATGCCGGCTCGGACGGCGGGCCAGCGCGAGATCACCGCTCGGCTGGAACTGGTAGTAGGTGGAGTCGAATTCGTTGTTGCCGCCGACGCGGACCTCGACGTCACCGTCACCGTCGTTGGGCCGTGTGCCGATCCGGGCACCTGCAACGGCAGCGCCGGTCGCATCGGTGATGAGGTCGGCATTGGGATCGACCGCCAGCGTCTTCCACGGAAAGGCGGACCGGTCGAGGGTGAAGCTCGTATCGAAAGAAATCCGACCCGACGCCGGACCGATCTGGCAGGTCGCCGGAATTCTCTGCGCTGCTTCCATGGGCTGACCATCGCGCTCGGTCCCGCAGCGGATATCGGACGACGGACCAGTGTAGCCGGCCCCCACCACCGTGGCGCTGCCGGTCACGGTGATCCAGGCAATGCCGCCGTCAACGGTGGTCGCGCGATATGTTGCCGCGCCCTGTGCCTGGCCCGATTGCGGCGCAGCGTTCCATACATGCTCGCGGGCGGTACCGACACCCGGCGTGAACCGAAAGACACCGTCGTTGAACAGGACCGTCCACTCGCGCGTCCAGTACATCGGCGTCCCCTGGCTGCAGGTCAGCGAGGTCTGTGGGTAGCCGCCGGCGAGCGCGATCCCGGCCACCGGGCTCGCTGACGACGTCGGCGTGCTCGGGGTCGTGAGCGACGGTGTGGGCGGGTTCGTCGGAGCGGGCGACGTCGGTGTTGTCGCTGCGGCCGCGGGGCTTGCCGGACTGGAGCTCACGGCGGTTGCGTCGGAGCCTCCTCCGCCGCAGGCGGGCAAGAAGAGCACGTTCATGGAGAGGATCAGCGAGAGGCTGGATGACTTCATTGGGCGTAGCTCAGTCGAGGAGCCCAATTCTAGGGCTGTAATTCGGGTTTTTCGCGAATGATGTAAGAAAAGTTGTTGTGAAAATGTTTCGACAAGTGGCGCCAATGGACCATATGCCGGGCCATGATGGTTGGATGGCAACGGTGCTTGTAAGTAATATGGTGAACTGTGGTCGCCCGAGGCAAGATCCAACACAGCGCCCTCCGCAGGTGCGTCATCATCGAGACGCACGCGGTTGCTTGTCAATATCGGATGCCGCCGGCTTGTCGATCGCTTGTCGTAAAGCAGGGCGTCCCTGCCCCAGGC
>JBEVJQ010000482.1:0-6945 GCA_040510055.1 Burkholderiaceae bacterium
GAACAAATCGTCCTCCAACTTCGGCAGCTGCCCGGTGCCCCGCATCGATGCCGGGTTGACGAGGTAGGGGGTGGCGCACTCCTCGTATCCGTGACGAGTGGTGTGCAGTTCGAGCATCAGTTGCGACAGCGCGCGATGCAGTCGGGCGACCGGACCGCGCATGACGACGAACCGCGCGCCCGACAGCTTGGCCGCAGTCTCGAAGTCAAGGCCCAGCGCCTGGCCGACAGCGACGTGATCTCCAGGTTCGAAGTCGAATACCCGCGGCTCGCCCCAGCGCCGGATCTCGCGATTGTCGTCGGCCGAGCGCCCAGTCGGGACCGTCTCGTGCGGCAGGTTCGGGACCGACAGCAGCAGCGCTTCCATCTCCCTCTGTATCGCGGCCAGCTCGGCCGAATCGGCAGCCAGGGCGTCGGCGATGGCGGCCACTTCGGCCATCGGCTGCTCGGCTGACTCGCCCTTGGCCTTGGCCTGGCCAATCGCCTTCGACAGGGCGTTGCGTCGTGCCTGCAGCCCTTCGGTCCGGGTCTGGACGGTCTTGCGCCGCGACTCGAGCGCCTCGAAACCGTGGAGGTCGAAGGCGAAACCACGGGCGGCAAGCTTCGCCGCCACCGACGCGGCATCGCGCCGCAACTGCTGTAGATCGATCATCGGGGGGATTCTACGAATTCCGACGCAAGAGTCGGGGTGTCCGGTCTGCAGGGGCAGCGTACCGTAGCGGATCAGAACAACGGAGCTGTGACAACAATGGAAACCACCACGATCAAGACCCTGACCCTCAGCCGGATGGACTCGCCGCTGGGCCAATTGCTGCTCGTCACCGACGCCGCCGACCGCGCTTGCGCGCTCGATTTCGCCGACCGCCGTGCCCATCTGCGCCGCAGCCTGCGAAGCTGGTTCGCCGATGCCGAGATCGTCGACGGCGAACCGCCGGCAGCGATTGCCGGGCCGCTGCAGGCCTGGTTCGACGGCGACCTCGCTGCGCTCGACCCGATCGCCACGGCGCCGGCCGGTGACGAGTTCCAACGCCGCGTCTGGTCCGCGCTGCGACGGATTCCGGTCGGGAGCACGACGAGCTACGGCCATCTCGCCCGTGACCTCGGATTCGACGATCCGCGCGCGGCGATCGACGTCGGCGCGGCCAATGCCGCCAATCCGGTTGCGATCATCGTTCCCTGCCACCGAGTGATCGCCAGCAACGGCGATCTTCGCGGCTATGCCGGCGGGCTCGATCGCAAGCGCTGGCTGCTGGCGCACGAAGCGCTGGCGGCAGCGCTGGCCACGCCAAGCGGAGCGAACCTGCCGCTGGTGGGGATGACGATTCCCCAGGCACTTCCGGTCCCACGAACCGGCACTGCCGGCCAGACCCGGTAGGTCCGACACCGAGCCGTCGGCGATCATGCCTCCGGCCCAGGGTCTTCCAGGTCCTGCGACCCGGCGGTCGCATCCAGTTCGCGCAGGTGGGCAAGCCTGTCGGCGATCCGCGCTTCGAGCCCGCGCGCGACCGGGCGGTACCACCGTGGTTCGGGCATTTCCTGCGGCAGGTAGGTCTCGCCTGCGGCATAGCCTTCCGGTTCGTCGTGGGCGTAGCGATAGGCTCGGCCATGGCCCAGTTCCTTCATCAGTCGCGTCGGCGCATTGCGCAGATGGACGGGCACCTCGCGCGACCGGTCCTGGCGGATGAATGCCCGGGCCTCGTTGTAGGCGGTGTAGGCGGCGTTGCTCTTGGCCGCGACGGCCAGGTAGATGACGGCCTCGGCCAGCGCCAGTTCGCCTTCGGGAGAGCCGAGGCGCTCGTAGGTTTCGGCCGCCTCGTTGACCAGTTGCATCGCGCGCGGATCGGCCAGCCCGATGTCCTCCCAGGCCATCCGGACGATTCGCCGGGCGAGATAGCGGGGATCGGCGCCACCGTCGAGCATCCGGCAAAGCCAGTAGAGCGCGGCATCGGGATGCGAGCCGCGGACGGATTTGTGCAACGCCGAGATCTGGTCGTAGAAGAAGTCGCCGCCCTTGTCGAAACGACGGGCGTTCAGCGTCAACGCGTCGGCGAGAAACCCGGCATCGACGTGCTCGATGCCGGCCGCGCGCGCCGCGGTATCGGTCTGCTCGAGCAGGTTCAACGCGCGTCGCGCGTCGCCGTCGGCATGACCGACGACCATGGCGATCGCGGCCTCGTCGAGCGTCAGGTGTCCGAGGGCCCGCTCGAGCGCACGCTCGACCAGATGCCGCAGTTCGTCGTCCGAGAGCGATTGCAGGACGTAGACCTGGGCTCGCGACAGCAGCGCCGAGTTGACCTCGAACGAAGGATTCTCGGTGGTCGCGCCGATCAGCGTGACCAGTCCCGATTCGACGTACGGCAGCAGGCCGTCCTGCTGACTCTTGTTGAAGCGATGGATCTCGTCGACGAACAGGATCGTCTGGCGCCCGACGGCGAGATTCTGCCGCGCCGCGTCCATCGCCGCCCGGATTTCCTTGACCCCGGAGAACACCGCCGACAACGCGATGAACGCGTAGCCGAACGAATGAGCGGTGAGTCGCGCCAGCGTGGTCTTGCCGACACCAGGCGGCCCCCAGAGAATCATCGAATGCGGCTTTCCCGATTCGAATGCGAGCCGCAACGGCTTGCCCGGTCCGAGCAGATGCGGCTGGCCGATGACCTCGTCGAGTGTCGTGGGGCGCAGCGCCTCGGCCAACGGCGCCGTCGGCTGCCGCTCGAACAGGTCGCCCTCGCGGTTCATGGCGTGCGGCCCGGCGGCACCGGTCCGGCGTGACCGTCAGCGGACGACGTCGACACCGGGCGGCGGCGTGAAGTGGAATTGCGTGGCCGGCACCGGCGCCTTCGGGTCGATTCCGTCGAAATCGAAGCGAGTCTGCTGGCCGAAGGCGTCATTGACTTCCATCCGGACCGGCAACCCGCCACGCATGGCGATCCGCAGGCGCTCGAACCCGGCCTCCTTGCTGGTCGGGACGGCCTGGACCCAGGCCAGGTCTCCGGACTGGCCGTCATCGGAGAGGCGAAACGACTTGTCGATGTCGGCAGTACCGAACAGCAACGCTGCCGGCGTGGCGCTCATCGCCTCCGAGACCGGCTTGACCGTGACCTGCTGGAGGTCCTTGTCGTAGAAGTAGAGTGCCGTGCCGTCGGTGACGATCAGTTGCTCGTACGGCTTCTGGATCTCCCACCGGAACCGACCCGGCTTGGCATAGGCAAAGACACCGGTCGAAGGCCGGGCCGCCTTGCCGCCTTCCTTGATCAACGACTGCGTAAACCGGCCCGAAGCCTCGGGGGTCTTGGCGATGAAGCGCTTCAACTGGCTGACGCCGCCTTCGGCGGCACGGCTGTCGGGGGCGCCGAGCAGCGTGCTAGCGGCCAGTGTCAGGCCAATGGCAAGCACCGCGCGGCGGACACGGAAGCAGCCGTCGGGCAGCGGCGAAACGGGTGGGAGCAGCATGCCCGCAGTCTAACGGCCGGCACGGAATTGCACGACAGCCCACCGGCGTGGCTCGTAGGGGCGATCGGTCAGGCCGACCTCCATGCGACGACTTGCACCATCCGTGGCGCGTGACTCAGCACGCTGCTACTGGCAAAGCCGGGCAGTTCCTGCCCCGCTCAGTCCTCGCCCTTGCCCTGCCCCACGGCGACCATGATCTCGCGGTTGCCGTTGTTGGCCATCGTCGAGACCAGTCCCGACTTCTCCATCTGCTCGAGCAGGCGCGCCGCGCGGTTGTAGCCGATCCGCAGGTGGCGCTGGACCAGCGAGATCGACGCCCGCCGGTGCTGGAGCACGACGGCGACGGCCTGGTCGTAGAGCTGATCGGACTCGCCGTCTGCGCCGCCGTCCAGCGTCGACAGCCCGCCGAACCCGACGGCGCTCCCCGGATCCGATTCCTCGGGAATCCCGCCCTCGAGGATGCCGTCGATGTATTGCGGTTCGCCGCCGCGGGCCTTCCAGTTCTGGACGACCTTGTGAACCTCGTCGTCGGCAACGAACGCCCCGTGGACCCGTAACGGCAGGGTGCCGCCCGGTGGCTGGTAGAGCATGTCGCCATTGCCGAGCAGGCTCTCGGCGCCCATCTGGTCGAGGATGGTTCGCGAGTCGACCTTCTGCCGGACCTGGAACGCAATCCGCGTCGGGATGTTGGCCTTGATCAGGCCGGTGATGACGTCGACCGACGGTCGCTGGGTCGCGAGGATCAGGTGGATGCCGGCGGCCCGCGCCTTCTGCGCGAGCCGCGCGATCAGTTCCTCGACCTTCTTGCCGACGACCATCATCAGGTCGGCCAGTTCGTCGATCACGACCACGATCAGCGGCAACCGCGTCAACGGCTCGGGCGCATCGGGGGTGAGCGAGAACGGATTCGGGATCGGCTCCTCGCGCTTCTCCGCTTCGGCGATCCGCGCGTTGTAGCCCGACAGATTGCGGACGCCGAGCTTGCTCATCAACCGGTAGCGCCGCTCCATCTCGCCGATACACCAGTTGAGCGCATTGCCGGCCTGGCGCATGTCGGTGACAACCGGCGCGAGCAGGTGCGGGATCCCCTCGTAGACGCCCATCTCGAGCATCTTCGGGTCGATCATGATCATCCGGACCTCGGACGGATCGGCCTTGTAGAGGATCGACAGCAGCATGGCGTTGATCCCGACCGACTTGCCCGAGCCCGTGCTGCCGCCAACCAGAAGGTGCGGCATCCGCGCCAGGTCGGCGCAGACCGGATGACCGGCGATGTCCTTGCCGAGCGCGATCGTCACCGGCGAACTGCTGCCGGCGTAGACCTCCGAGCCGATGATCTCGGACAGCCGCACCGTCTGGCGCCGGGGGTTCGGCAACTCGAGGCCCATCAGGTTCTTGCCCGGGATGGTCTCGACCACGCGCAACGATACCAGCGACAACGCTCGGGCCAGGTCGGTCGCGAGGTTGACGATCTGGTTGCCCTTGACGCCGATTGCCGGCTCGATCTCGTAGCGGGTGATCACCGGGCCGGGGTAGGCGGCGACGACGTTGGTCTTGACGCCGAAGTCCGACAATTTCTTCTCGATCAGGCGCGATGTGAACTCGAGAGTCTCCTCGGAGACGGACTCGAAACTGTCTGCCGGACCGTCGAGCAGCGCCAGCGGCGGTAGTCCGGCATCGCCGGCGATGTCGGAAAACAGCGGCACCTGGCGCTCGCGCTGCGCCTTCCTCGACTCCCTGACGACGGCCGGGCGCTCGATCTTCAGCGGAATGTCCGGCTCATCGATGATGTGGCGCAGGACTTCGACCGACTGCTCGCGCGTGGTCGCGGCGATCTCGCCGAGGCGACGATCCTCGCGGGCGCTGGCCCGATCGCGGACCCAGTCCACCATCGCCTCGAGAGCGGCACCGACCTTCTCGAACGTGGCCAGCCACGAGACGCCACTCGCGACCGAGAAGCCCACGGCCACGAGCAGCAGCAGCGCGAGGGTGCCGCCGGTGGCGCCGAGCAGTTCATGGACCGGCGTCGACACCAGCAGCCCCAGCAGTCCACCGGGCGCAAGCGGCAGGGTCGCAGTGATCGGATACAGCCGTGCCGCTTCGATGGCGCAGGAACCGACGAGCAGCAGCACGAAGCCGACCCAGCGCTCCCAGGCGAAGCGGTTCAGTTCGGCCGGATCCTCGGTCGGGTCGTGATAGAGCTTACGGTAGCCGGCGACCACGCGCAGCATCAGGAAGCCGGAGAACAGGTACGACGACAGTCCGAACAGGTAGAGCATGAAATCGGCGACCCAGGCGCCGACCTTGCCACCGAGATTGGCGACGTCGCGCGCGACCACGGCCCGCGACCAACCGGGGTCGTGCGGGTCGTAGCTGATCAGGATCAGGAACAGGAATACCGCAAGGAAGCAGATCGCCAGCCAGCGCGCTTCCTTCAGCAGGCGCACGGCGCGCTCGGGCAGCGCCGCGTTGCGCGAGATCCAGCCCGGCGCGGAATTCAGTTCGAGAGCGGACGCGTGTCGACGGGAAGCCACTGTTGATGATGGCGCCTGGAGCGCGGGTCGGAGCGGGTCGAGCCCGAGTCAGCTCAGGTAGTTCGACAGCTTTTCGCGCAGCATGATCTTGCCCTCGGGCATCGGCACGATGTAGCCCTCGGTCTCGAGTCCCTTCATCACGCGCGAGACCATCTCGCGCGACGCGCCGATCATCTTGGCGATTTCCTGCCGCGGGAGCTTGTTCTTGACCACGCGATCATTGCCTACCTCCTCGGAGAAGTCGAGCAGCACGCGGGCGACACGGCCATAGACATCGAGCAGCGCCAACGTCTCGATCTTCTTGTCGGCGTCGCGCAGCCGCTTGACGAGCCCCTTCATGATCCGCAGGCAGATCTCCGGGCTCGACGCGAGGATGGCCTTGAAGCTTTCCTTGGCGATCGACATGAAATCCGACGATTCGAGCGTGATCACGCTGGCCGAGCGCGGTGCGTCGTCGATCAGGCTCATCTCGCCGAAGCATTCCCCCGGGCCCAGCACCGACAGGATGACTTCCTTGCCCTCGGTGTCCGAACGCTGGACCTTTGCCCTGCCCGACAGGAGGACGTAGAGCGACTGCGACGGCTCACCTTCGGCGACAATCGTCCGTCCCTTGGGAAAGTTGCGCCGGACACTGCCGGCCGCAAGGCGCTCGATCTGCCCATCGGTGAGCCCCGAGAACAGCGGTACCCGCTTGAGAAATGCCTTGTTTTCGTCCTGTGCCATGCCCACCTCGGGGATAGGAGCCCGTCCCGATGGGACGCCGTCCGTGCCGACTGCGGCAATTTTGCCTCAGCGCCTGACAGGCCTGTATCGGTTTGAGAACATCAGCCGCTAAACGGCTGATCGACTGAGTTTTTCGCAACGCGAGGTGGCAGATGGTAGCGTCCCGTTCCGAGCCGCGCCGGCAGCGGTTGGTGATCCTGGGATCAGGTCCCGCGGGCTATACGGCGGCGGTCTAT
>JBEVJQ010000483.1:0-2810 GCA_040510055.1 Burkholderiaceae bacterium
GATGCGCACATTCGCAGCGAACTGAAGCGGTGGACCACGGTAGTCAAGGAGTCGGGGGCGAAGATCGACTGACTCGCGGCCGGGCAAGCATCGGTTCGAAGGGGGAACGGGGAGGTCGCGCCACGAACGCATAAACTGTGTCCGGAAGGTTCGCGAACAGATCGATCGACCAGGGGCCTGGCCTGGCCCGGCTCGACGCCGGGCGCCAGCAGCGGCCCGCCTGCGTCCGCGAACATCGTCGAATCAACCGGAGCGCGCCCGTGGAAAACATCTACATGGACGGTACCTACCTCGAGACCAGCGGCAGCTGGCACGAGGAGGACTCGCCGTGGAAGGCTGGCCAGATTCTCAAGATGCTGGCGAAACACCGCCTGGAGCCGCGCGAGATCTGCGAGGTCGGCTGCGGTGCCGGGGAAATCCTGAAGCAGCTCGCCGACCGTCTCGGTCCCGGCAAGTCAATCGTCGGCTACGACATATCGCCGCAGGCCATTGCCATCGCCGGCATGAAGGCACGCTCGGGTCTGCAGTTCAATCAGGGGGATTTCCTGGCGGCGCAGACGCCGTTCTTCGACCTGGTCATGGCAATCGACGTCTTCGAGCACATCGAGAATTACATGGAGTTTCTGAAGAAACTGCGGACGAAGGGCGATTACAAGTTGTTCCATGTCCCGCTGGACATGAATGTGCAAATGGTCCTGCGCGCCACCCCGATCACGCGCGTTCGCGAACTGGTCGGGCATCTTCACTATTTTTCCAAGGACACGGCGCTTGCCACGCTGCGCGACGCGGGCTACGACGTCATCGATCACTTCTATACGGCCAATCAACTCGAGTTGCCCAACCTCTCCCTGAAGGCCAAGCTGGCCAAGTTGCCCCGTCGCGTGGCGTTCGCTCTGAATTCGGACCTGGCAGCGCGCGTCCTCGGCGGCTATTCCTTGATGGTGCTTGCGCGCTGACGGCGTCAGAGCCGCATCGTCATGGCGATACCCCAATACGGCGCCGTCCCGGCGTCGCGTGCGACCCTCGTCCCGGTGTCGTCCTCGAGGACGTGACGGCGGCGAAACGCAATGCCGGCCTGCAGGTCGATGCGCAGCCTCGTCGTCGCTGCCCACCCGGCCGTGACGGCAGCGCGCCAGGCGCGCGATTCGTAGTCGAAGTCGGCGCCGCCGCGTTCGTCGCTGACCACGTGCCAGCTTCCCCCGTCGGGATAGAGGGCGGCACCGAGCGCGAGGGTGGCGGTGGCTTGCCAGGCAATGCGCGTCGTCGGTAGCCCCAGGTCTGCGCTCCAGCGCGGCTCGCGCCAGAGCAGCGCCGCCGCCGGGTAGACGCGTGGCGCGCCGAATGCGGCGTCGCGGACTACGGCGAACCGCCAGCCGCGGCCGGACTCGCCGAGCCGCCGATAACCGAGGCGACCATAGAGGTCGAAGTCCTGGCGACTCCCACGGCTCGCGAGATCCTTGAAGACGTTCGATGAGGTCGCGATCACCGGCGCCAGTTCGCCGTGCCACGGTCCGTCGCGGTCGCGCCACTGCAGCGCGACGATCAGTCGGTGGAGGTCGCGATTCCGTGTCGTCAGTCCGGTATAGCCGACGTGGGTGTAGCTGTAATCGAAGCGCAGTCGCAACGGTTGCTGGCTGACGAGGAACTCCGGCGTCCAGGCGAGCCCGCCGGTCCGGCGCTCGCGGATCGTCGCGTCGCCGAAGGCCGCGCCGCTGGTCTGAAGATAGTCAACGACGATCCCGCCACCGGGATCGAACTCGTCCCGGACCGCGGAGCGGTCATCGGCGCCGTCGGCCGCGATTGCCGGGACAGCCAGCGCGACCGGCATCGAACACGACGACAGCAGGGCGGCGCGGGCGACGCGGGTGATCAGGGAGGTACGCCTCATCGCGGGTACGGAACGGCGACGCCGATGCGGGGCCGCGTCGTCAGGCGTCTGCGACGAAGTTGCCGGCATCGAACACGACCGGCGCCACTCCAGGGCCGAATGCGACCCCGGCCGGATCCTCGCCGCGCTGCATCCGCTCGATCTGCTGCTTCATGTATCGCCGCAGCATGACGATGCCGCGGTCCGAGGTCGCCAGGTGCTCTTCGGAGTGCATCGCGATCGCGCCCTGGCTGACCTGGGCCTCGTAGTCGCCCGGCATCCGCCGATGTTCGTCCTCGGTCAGTTCCTCCCAGAGCTTGCCGCCGAGTCGCGAACGCATCTTCGCCAGCTCGCCGATCTCGCGGACTCGTCCGACGACGAAGATCCGGAAGCTGTGGTCGTCGATCGGCAGGATCCAGCCGATCGATTCAACGCGACCGAACTGGCCGACGCGGGGGTTGGGAATCACGCGCAGCGTCGGGATCGCGGCCTGGCTGATCCGGCGAAAGCGCCGACCGTCGGGGAGGGTGCGCAGCGACACGGTTCGCACGCCGAGTTCGACGGTGTCGAACTGGACCTCGGGCATCTGTGCCATCTGGTCGACGAACTGGGTGCCGCTGAACGTGCCGTGCAGGATGACCACGTGGTAAGGGTCGACGAGGTTCTCGTAGTGCTGGAACCAGTTGCACGGAATGATCCGGGGGCCGCCACCGCCGATGCTGGCGTCGTTGGTCTCGAGCATCTCGCCCGCGTCGAGCCGCTCCAGGGCGTCGTAGCGCGGCAGTTCCGGCTTGCGGTCCGGGGGGCCGAGGTAAGCCCAGACCAGGCCATAGCGCTCCTCGAGCGCATACCACGGCTGCCGGCGCCGGCCGCGGGCGCGGGCGCCGCCGTCGGGCTCGCACGGCTGATCGAGGCAATGACCCTCGACGTCGAACAGCCAGCC
>JBEVJQ010000484.1:0-9150 GCA_040510055.1 Burkholderiaceae bacterium
GTGCCCGCCTCACTGACGCCCGAACCCCTCCCGCCCGAACCGCTCCCGCCCGATCCTAGGATCCCGACCGGATTGTCCGAGGTCGGCGCGCGGCCGCCGTCGCAACGCGAGTTCGATCTCGATGGCCGGCCCCGCCGTCGCGCCGGGACGGTCGGCGGTGAGCGCGACGAGCGCGGCGGGACTGGCGAGGGTGGCGCTGCTGCTCGCCTCGACGGCGACCCTGTCCACGGTGACCATCCCGACGACGCCCGTCGCGACGAGGCCCGTCCCGACGACCACGATCACGCCGACGACGATCTCGACGACGACGACACTGACGACGACGAGCCCGGCACCGGCGCGACTCGCCGCCGGCAGGACGCTGGCCACCTCCGCCGGTCGAGCGCTGCGCGCGCGGGCGAATCCGGACCGCGGCCATCGCGGCTCAGCGCCTGGTTCGCCGGAAACCGTGCGTTTGCGCCGCTCGCAGTCCCGGTGTTCCGGATGTTGTGGCTGGCCTGGCTCGCCTCGCACATCTGCATGTGGATGAACGACGTCGCGGCCGCGTGGCTGATGGCCTCGTTGCGGCCGTCGCCGTTCTGGGTCGCGGCCGTGCAGGCGGCGGCGACGCTGCCGGTGTTCCTTCTGGGCCTGCCGAGCGGAGCGCTGGCCGACATCCTCGACCGTCGCCGCTACTTCCTCGTCACGCAGATCTGGCTGGCCGCCGTTGCGGTGGTGATGTTCCTGCTGATCTCGGGCGGTGCGATGACCGCCGAGGCACTGGTCGTCCTCACCTTCTTCAACGGCATCGGGCTCGCGCTGCGCTGGCCAGTGTTCGCCGCAATCGTTCCCGAAGTCGTGCCGCGCAGCCAGCTGCCGGCAGCGATGGGCCTGAACGGGATTGCGATGAACGCCTCGCGGATCATCGGACCGCTGGTTGCCGGAGCGATCATCGCGTCGATCGGCAGCCGCTACGTGTTCGCGTTCAACGCGATTCTGTCGATCTGCGCAGCGATCGCGATCTTCTCGTGGCAACGACCGAAGAAGGTCTCGGTGCTGCCCGGCGAACGGTTCATCGGCGCGATTCGCGTGGGCCTGCGCTATGTGCGCGCGTCGACGAACTTCAAGCCACTGCTGATTCGCGTTGCATTGTTCTTCTTCCATACCACCGCCGTGCTGGCGCTGATGCCCCTGCTGGCGCGCGACCTGCGCGGTCCCGATCCGCACGCGTTCACGGCGTTGCTCGCCTGCCTGGGAATCGGCGCCATCGGCTCGGTCATGGCGCTGCCGCGCCTGCGTGCGCGGTACGGAACGAACCGGCTGGTGTTCGGCGGCAGCCTGATCCAGGCGGCGGCCGTCGCCGGCATCGCGCTGTCATCGTGGTTTCCGGCCACATTGTTGCTGATGGCGGTCAACGGCATGTGCTGGCTGGTGGTGGCCAACACGCTGAGCGTGACTGCCCAGCTGTCGTTGCCCGACTGGGTCCGGGCGCGCGGGATGTCGATCTTCCAGGTGGCGCTGATGGGCAGCAGCGCGGTCGGGGCGTTGTTCTGGGGACAGCTGGCGACGATGAGCGATGTCCGGACGTCGATCCTGATCGCTTCGTTGTCGAGCGTGCTGTTGCTGGTGCTGGCCCGGCGGCTGCGCGTCTCGCTGCCGTCGGCCGAACAGCTGGATCCGGTGCCGCGCGAGCGCCCCGTGGCCGTAGGCGACGTCCCCGGCCGCGCCGGGCCGGTCGTGGTGTTGATCGAGTACCGGATCGACCCGACCCGGCGCCGCGAATTTCTCGCCGTCATGGAAGAGACGCGTCGCAGTCGCTTCCAGCATGGCGCGATCTCGTGGGAGCTGCTGCGCCGCAGCGACGACCCGGCGACCTACACCGAGATGATGGTCGACGAGACGTGGATCGATCACCTGCGGCACTTCGACCGGATCACGGCTCATGACGTCGCGCTTCGGGACCGGCGACACGCGTTCCACGTCGGCCCCGGCGAACCGCGGATCACCCGGTCGATCGGCCAGCGACTGCGGGCGAAGAAACCCGACAAGGAACGGCCGGTCTGACCAGGCCGCAGGAGGGTCGCCTCGGCCGATGGTGATCCGGCTCTTGGCAACGGTCAGAGCCGGGGGCGCTCAGCGTTTGACCGCGCTCAGCGTTCGACGACGCTCACGTTCGACGATGCTCAGCGTTCGACAATGATGGTGCCGCTGTAGGTGCCGTCCTCGCGGAAGATCCGGTAGTCGTTGGCCGCCATTCGGTAGAGACGGTAGCAGTCCTCGCGGTTGTCGCGGACCCCGTCGTAGCGTGTGCAGTAGCCGGTCTCGCTGAACCGGATCCGGCCATTGACGGCGTCTGTGTCCCAGTACGTGCGGATCCGGCCGCCGGCCGATACCTGGGTGTAGCCGCTGGCTCCGCTGGCCGTAGTCCAGCGGTAGCGTTGCGGCTTGCCGAGGATGGCCTGTGCTTCGGGGCCAGCGAGCAACCGGCCGCCGGCCGCCCTGATCCCGGCTTCGGTGGTCAGCGGATCGGTTCTGAGCGCCGGGACCTGACACCCGCAGACGACCGATACGGTCGCTGCGATGGCGATGATCGTGAAACCGCGGCGCCAACTGCGATCGGCGCCGCGCGCGAGCACCGCCAAGGTCCTCGCCTCAATGCCCATCGGGCTCGATTTCGAAGGCGACGAGGAAGCGCGAGACCATGTTGTAGGCCGCGATCACGGCGACGAGTTCGACCAGCCGACGTTCGTCGCCGAGCGCTGCACGTGCTTCGTCGAACACCGCCTGCGAGACGGTCACGTCGCGCGTCATCGCCCGCGCCAGGCGGATCGCGGCGAGGCCGGAGCGATCGAAGACATCCGTCGCGTCGGCGGCCGCATCGACGTTGCGGAGCAACTCGACCTCTGCCTCGGTGCCGCCTTCCTGCAGCAGCAACGGCGCGTGGTGGACGAATTCGAACCGGGCACCATTCATCGTCGCGACGGCGCACATCGCGATCTCGCGCAACCGGCCGGGCAGGGCCAACTGCGAGCGGATCCGGCCGAGCATCTCGTTCCAGCCGCTGGCAAGCGGAGCGCTGTAGAGCAGCATCCGATCGAGTTCGAGTAGCCGGCCGCCGCGGCGACGGCGAATGGCTTCGACGAGATCCGGAGGGCCGGCCTCGTCATCGGTCAGGTAAGGGAGGCGGGGCATTGTCGTGACCGTTGGAGGGTGTGGCGACTTTCGAGGGCCGCCGTCGCAGGAGTCGAGGGATGAAGCCTATCATCGACAGGATGGATGTCACCGATACCGGCCTCGCCGGCCGGATCGACCACCGCAACCGGACGTAAACCGGCGCTCCGGCTGTACCGTTTGAACTGCATGAGCGCTCAAATGAATCCGCAAGTGTCGATGGGTGCGTCCGCCGTGACGTCATGTGACAGAGCGACTGAAACGTCACTGCCATGCCGATCGTTGCAACGAAGTGATGCGCACGCAACTGATTCACGCACAGGCGCGTCACGCACAGCGCCACGCACAAGCGATTCGCGCGCGCTTGAGGCGCGCGCTAGTGAGTCACTCCCAAGTGGTGCGCGCACAGGTGTTGCAGGCGCAGGTGTTGCAGGCGCAGGTGTTGCAGGCGCGGGTGGTGCAGGCACAGGTGATGCCGGCGCGGTTGATGCCGGCGCAGGTGATGCCGAGGTAGGTGCTGCGAGCGGAAGCGGTGGACGCAGCACTGATCGGCGGGGCGCTGTTGGCTGCGAAAGCGCTGGATCGACGGCAAGCAAGCCGCCGGGTCGCCGGCGCGATGGCCGCGACATCCGCTGTGCCGGGCTTCTGTTGCTGGCTGCGATGCTGTCGCTTCCGGCCTGCGCCAGCGATGCCGATCGCCGCGCCGAAGGCACTGAGTCATCGACCGTCAGGGTCATTTCCCAAGCACCGGCACCGGTGCCGCCGCGCGCCACCAACGGCCCCGGCGCCACCAACGGGCCCGACGCCAACAGTGCGCCTTCCGCCGATGCGACGGCTACCGACTCGGGCGCCGACGCTCCTCAGGGGACGGGACCCGAGGCCAGCGACGTACCGCTCGTTGCCGGTCGTCTCGGCTTCGTCCGGGGTGCGGTCGAGCTCTGGGATCCGCAGTCGAACGGCTGGCGGGCTGCCGTCCTCAACGAAACCATCGGTCCGCGCAGCGCATTGCGCACCGGTGCCGATGGCCGAACCGAAGTGTCCGTCGGCACCTCCACGCTCCGTCTCGATGGCGACAGCGAAGTCTCCTGGCAGCGGTTGGACGAGGAACGCGCCGAGGTCGAATTCGATCGCGGGACGATGATCGTCAGTCGTCGCAGCGAATTAGGCCGCCCGCCGCCCGGAGCCAGTTGGGCGCCGGAAAATGGCTCGGCCACGCCGGCACAAACGGGGCTGGTACCGATCGTTATCGCCGTCGATGCGGTGTCGGTGACGTTGTCCGGCCCGGGCAGTGCCCGCCTCGTGCACGATGCCGCCAGCCGCCGGCTGACGGTCATCGCCTCATCGGGCCGGGCCGAGGTCGAACATGCCGGCACGCGGACCGCCCTTGCCGCCGGCCAGGCGCTGGCCCTGGACACGGGCTCCGGCGCGCAGGTTGCCGCGACCAATACGGCTGGGACGGAGTTCGAGAGTTGGAGTTTCGAGCGTGACCGCAAGGCGTCCGGCAGTGCCAGCTATCGCTTCGTCTCGCCGGCGATGACCGGCGCCGAAGTGCTCGACGAGCACGGTCGCTGGCAGATCGATGATTCGTATGGCCCGATCTGGTACCCGACCGTCGTCCCGGCGTCGTGGGCGCCGTATCGCGTCGGCCAATGGTCATGGGTTGCGCCCTGGGGTTGGACGTGGGTCGACGAGGCCCCCTGGGGGTACGCGCCGTTCCACTATGGCCGCTGGGCCTACGTCGGGAATCGCTGGGGCTGGGTCCCCGGCGCCTGGGTCCCGCGGCCGGTTTACGCGCCGGCCTTGGTCGGGTATTACGGCGGCGGCGCGACCGTCAGCGTCAGTGTCGGCGGCCCGCCGGGAATCGGCTGGTTCCCGCTGGCCCCGTACGAGCCGTGGTACCCCGCGTACCGGTATTCGCCGCGCTACTTCGTCGCCGTCAATCCGCACACCGGATACCGGCAGGGGCGAGGGCCGAACTACCGGCCCGGTTACCGGCCCGATGGGCCACCCCCCCGGTACCGCTACGCCGATTCGCCGGCGGCCGCGACGCTGGTCTCGGCGCCGCGCTTCAGCGCCGGCAATCCGATGCGCAACCGCATCCCGACGACCGCCGATGAGCTTCGGCTGCTGCCGGTCCCGGCCCGGGCCGCGCGCTTGCCGGTACCGCCCACAGTCGGCCTGCCACCCGCACGGGGCTACCGCTTCCCGCAGGCCGATCGCAACCCGCGGCCCGGATCTGATGACCGCGGGGGGCCGGTGTTCCCCGGACGTCAGTCCCCCGCACTCGACCCACGGCCGGCGGCGCGGCCGGTGGCGCCGCCCGTCACCCATCCGTCTCAGCAGATGCCGCAGCGCTACCTTTTCCCGCGGCCTGGTTTCGACGATCTGGATCGCCCGAGGTTCCAGGGACGACCGGGAGCGCCGCCGCAACCGGCAATGCCGCAACCGAACCGGATGTCGCCGCCGCCCTCGATGTCGCCGCCGCCGGTACGTCCGCCACCGGCGATGTCGCCGCCGCCGGTGCGTCCGCCACCGCCGATGTCGCCGCCGCCGATGCGCGCACCTCGTGAAGGACCGCGTGGCTTCCCGACACCGGGCGATGCGCGAATCGATCGTTTCGAGGCACCGATGGCCCGTGCGCCGATCGGTCGCGCGTCGCTCGGTGGCGCATCGTTCGCCGGCGCGCCATCGGCCCGGATGCCGGTCGTGCGGGCGCCGGCCCCGGCCGTTGCCCGACCGCCGCCGCCGTCGTCGGCCAGCTGGCACCGACGATCGTTCGATGAACGGCGCCGTTGAGCGGGCCCGGGACCGGCCCTTTTCCGCGCGCCGCCTTGCCTCGTCGTCGCGCTCAGCGCCCGTCGCGCCCGAACGCGCGATCGCCCTGGCGCGCAAAATAGAACCATTCACGGCCGACGACCGCATTGGCATTGGGGAACACGACGTAGCCGTCGTCGGGCGCCGCGATCGGGGTGCCGTCGGCACGCCAGGCAATCGGCTGGCCTTTGGCCAGGCGATCGAACGAGCGCCACTCGGCGGCGAGACGATCCTGCGGGTGGAGCCGGTCATGGACGTCGCACAGGGCGATCCGCTCGATCTGCCGGCCCGGGTCGGGCAACGGGTGATCGGCCGAGCCGGTTTCCAGTTCGAGCAGCGCGAGCGCGTTGTCGATCGCCGCACGCGCGACGCCCGGCGCCCGCGGATCGCCGTGCTGCCCGCATTCGACGGTCACGGCGTAGCCGCCGCGGTGGCGCATGTATTCGGTCGTTCCAATGCCATAGGCGATGCTGCCGGAGGCGCGCCGGACCACGCCCTTGGCATAGGTCGACAGCCAGCCATAGACGACCCGGTCCGGACCCAGCGCCAGGGCCAGCGCCCCTTCGGCTGCCTCGTGATGGAACGGCTCGAGTTCGCCATCATTGTCGCGCGGGCCGACGAAGATGAAGGCCTCGCCCTGCGACGCGAACGAATGAAGGTCGACGAGGACG
Source organism: Burkholderiaceae bacterium (assembly GCA_040510055.1). Classification (GTDB taxonomy): domain Bacteria; phylum Pseudomonadota; class Gammaproteobacteria; order Burkholderiales; family Burkholderiaceae_E; genus Lautropia. Next base: position 6,636 of record JBEVJQ010000484.1, read on the forward strand.
TCGTGCTCACCGAGCAGTGGTGCGAGGTGATTGACGATCCGATCCTCGGCGGTCTCGGCATGGACCGTCGGCCTGAAATCGCGGTTGAGATTGCGATCGCCTTCGCGCTGCCCCTTCGCATAGGCGACCGGGTTGCAGACCGGAACGAACGTCACGATTCCGCGCGCCAGCCGCCGCCGGCCGGCGCCGAAGTCGGCGGCGACCGCGCGTATCGCCTGCGTCCCGCAGACCTCGTTGCCATGCACCGCGCCGGTGACGATCAATCGCGGCCCGGGGCGCAGCGAACGGAACTGGACGATTTCGAGCGTATCCATGGGCGGCAATGATACGGGTCGCCTCGAGCGGCCTGCGCGATCATGGGGCCGGTGTGGCGGCCGGCGATCGAGACCGTGCGTCGGCTCGTATCGAGGATGCCGCGCTTCAGCCAGGAGCAGCCAGAAATGACAACGTCCGTGTCGAATCCCATGCTTCCCAGGTCTTCACGGAGGCGCCCGGCGGCTTCGCCTGACTGGCAGGCGATGGCGAACGCTCGTCGCCGATCGGCCCGGTCCTGCAGCGCCTCGTCTGTCGTCCGCGCGATCAGCCTGGCGGTGGTGGTCGTGGCCGGCAGTCTGCTCCAGGGTTGCGCCACGACGCTCGAGGCCCAGGTGACGTCATTTCACGAAGCCCAGGCCCAGTGGCAGGGCAAACGCTTCGTCATCGTTCCGCGCGACGATCAACGCGACAGCCTCGAGTTCAAGGCCTATGCTGACCGGGTCGCCCGGGCATTGGAGGCCAAGGGGTTGGTGTCGGCACCGGCCGGCAGTGCCCCCGACGTCGAGGCGCGGCTGCGCTACGGCAGCCAGGAGCAACGTCCTACCGTCTACAGTGCGCCGGTCTACGGCTACGGTGTCTTCGGCCCGGCTGGGGCATGGGGCCCCTATCCGTATCGCGGCGGCGCCTACTATGGCTGGTACCCTTATTTTCCGATGACATATGGCGTGGTCGGTAGCGACTATCGCGAGTACCGAAGCTGGCGCCAGGAGTTGCACGTCGAGATTTCTGCGCAGGGCTCGTCGGCGCGCCTCTATGAGGCCACCGCCTTCACCGAAGGCAGCAGCAATGCGCTGGCGGCCGTGATGCCGGCTCTGGTCGAGGCGATGTTCCACGACTTCCCCGGGCCCAACGGGCAGGTGCGCCAGGTCCAGGTCGAGTTGCGTGAGCCGCCGGCCACTGCGGCGCCGGGCGCTGCTCAATCGAGCGGCAGCCAGTCGCCTTCGAAATGAGCAATCGGTACGGCGACCGCGAGCAGGCCGCGACGGACGACGTACAGCTGGCCGTTGCGGTCGATCACGCGGTGAACGGTGGTCGACCCGTCGCGGGCCGTCAGTTGCCAACGCCCGGGACGATCGGGCAGGGTCGGGCGGCATGGTCGTGAGGCCGACGCCGGCTGTCGCTTGTCCGGAACGGGGCTCGCGCTGGAGCGCGCTCCCTCGTCGAGCGGAAACGAGGCTGCATCACCGCCATCGGAAGCGGGATCCTCGTCACCGGTCACCGTAGCCGAAGGCAGGTCCTCGATCAGGGGCACGCCCGGCGACCGCCAATGGGGCAGGCGCGACCGCCAGGACTTCCCGACCTTCATCGGTCGTGGACGTCGAGCGGAATCCACTCGCCCTCGAGGCCGCGCAGCGGCCTAGCCAGCGACATCCGGCAGCCGTCGCAGACGTAGAGTGCGCCCTGGTGTTCGATGACGCGATATTCGGCGCTTACACCGTTGCGTGCGACGAGGCGCCAGCGGCCCGGCAATGCCGGCAGTCCCGTCTCCGATGTCGCTCGTGGCGCGGCCGGGGTCGTCGTCGCCTGGCCTGGGCGCGTGGTCGTGAGGTCGGGCGCGATCGCCGCCGCGCCCGAGGCGGCCAGCGCGGTGGCCGCCGTGGTGGCGGCCGCGGCCATCGTGCCGCGCGACAGGCGGGCAGGGCGCCCCTCCGGCGCCGGTCCTAGCTGCCGGTCGCCCGCCAGGAGGAACCGCCACACGCTCAGTCGCTTGCCCAACGCCCCGTTCATCTCGCCACCTCGGTATTCGTCGCCTGACGCCCGGTGCGGTTCCGGACCTCGGCAGGGTTTCAGCAGACCACTATGTCGCTGGTTCGACAAGGCGGGTTTCCACACCTTTGCTGTTATTTGTGGGGTCAGCAGCCACATCCGACACCGGTTGCTGCCGGCGTGCAACGGCCGGACCGCCGATGGCCGACCAGCGGATGCCCCGCGACGGTTGATGGTCGTCCCCCTGTTGTCTGCAACGCGCAAGGCCCAAGCGTTGCCGACAGCGGCGGCGGCACCACAGCACCAGCCTCAGCGGCACCACACGTCTCAGGGCACGAGCCCGCGGACCGATAGAATGCGGATACGGGCGCCGTTCCTCGCGATCGGCACCGACAACGACACGGCCGCTCACGCCGGCTCGCCAGCAGGGAATCAACCATGACCGCTCCTCACGTCCCCGCGCTCCGTCCGCGGTGGTTCCGCCCGCCGTCTT